>DATEGV010000020.1:0-3141 GCA_035279925.1 Ktedonobacterales bacterium
GACCGGGCGCGGCACAGGCATCGACGACGCGCAGCTGGCCCATAAAATCGCGGTGGTTGAGCGCGCGCTAGCAGTGAACGCGCCAAATCGCGACGACGGCCTGGATGTGCTGGCGAAGGTTGGTGGGCTGGAGATCGCCGGGCTGGTCGGTGTCATCCTGGGCGGCGCGGCACACCACATGCCGGTCGTGCTGGACGGCTTCATCGCGGGATCGGCGGCGTTGGTGGCGGAGAAACTCTGCCCGCAGGTACGCGACTATCTCATCGCGGGGCATATTTCGGTGGAACGCGGCCACCGCGTGCTACTCGAAGCCCTGGGACTGCAACCCCTGCTTGATCTCGATCTACGGCTGGGCGAGGGTACCGGCGCGGCGCTGGCTATGGGCATCATCGACGGCGCGCTGGCCGCCCACCGCCAGATGGCAACGTTCGCTGAGGCGGGCGTCAGCGAACGGGACGAGAGCGAGGAGTAATAGCCAGATATTCCACAGGCAGATAGAAGAATCCGGCAGATAGAAGAATCCGCATCGAGAGCATGGACTTCAAGAACCAACTTTGAGGCAATCTGAAACTACTTTAACCACCCACAATCCGAAACGCTAGCTCAGCCAGCGGTGGCGCCAGCAGCAACACCGCCAGCTCGGCCAGCACGCACGCAGCGCCGTAGGTATCGCCGGTCAGCCCGCCACCGAGGCGACGACTGGCCCACGCCAGCCAGCCCAGCAGCACGAGCAGCGCAGCCACGAGCAGCAGTACTGCCAGCGTGAGCGTTGCACCTATCCCAGTTCCTCGGCCGCCGACAATGAGCGCGCTGGCGGCAAGCAACAGCAACATCACGACGCTTGCCAGAATGAGTTGACTCATGCCACGATTGCGAAACGGCGCGCCCGCACCGGCTGCTCGCGCATAGGGATAGCGCGTGACGGCGTAGACCATCCCCCAGCGGCCAAGAATCGGCGCAACTAAGAGCGTCAGCACCCGAACTGGGCCACTCACAAGCGCGGTGAGGGCGGCAAACTTCGCGATCAGCAGCAACGCGCCACCAAGCGCGCCATACGCGCCGACGCGGCTATCGCGCAGAATCTCCAGCCGCCGCTCTACCGTGCGCGTCCCCAGCAACGCGTCGCAGCAGTCCACGAAGCCATCGAGATGCAGCATGCCCGTCACCAGGGCGTCGAACGCCAGCAGCGCTACCGCACGGATGCCTGGCGGAAAGGCGAACGCGAGCGCCCAGTCCAACCCGACGAACGCCAACCCCAGCAGCGCACCCGCCAACGGAAACCAGGGCAGCGCCCGCGCCATATCGGGTGGCTCGGCGGACACCAGCTCATCCACATGTGCGCGGCGAACCGGCAGCACCGTCAGAAACTCGACGGCCAGCGCCAGACCCGCGAGCGGAGACCCGCGCCACTTTCCTGGCGTCATAGCCCGCTACTTGCGCGATTTAGCGGCGCGCTTCTGTGGTGGCAGTTCCGGCCAGCGCGTATGGAAGTCGGTGACACGCTGGAAGGCGTCCGCCGCACGCAGCAGAGTCTCCTCGCCGAACGACGGGCCGATCAGTTGCACGCCGACAGGCAGCCCCTCGCTGAAGCCACCGGGAATCGAGATGCCACAGTTCCCCGCGAGGTTCACCGGGATCGTGAAGACGTCGTTAAGGTACATCGCGTAGGGGTCGGACATCTTCTCATTGAGCTTGAATGCGACCGTCGGCGATGTTGGCCCAATCAGCAGATCGTACTTCTCGAACGCCTCGTCGAAGTCGCGCTTGATGAGCGTCCGCACCTTCTCCGCCTTGAGGTAGTAGGCGTCGTAGTAGCCTGCCGACAACGCATAGGCGCCAAGCATGATGCGTCGCTTGACCTCCGCGCCGAACCCCTTCGCGCGCGTGATTGCCGTCGTCTCCACCAGATCCTGCGCGCCGTCACGCACCGAGAGGCCGTATTTCACGCCATCATAACGGGCGAGGTTGGCGCTGCACTCGGCTGGCGCAATAATGTAGTAGGCCGCGACGCCATAGCGGGTATGGGGCAGCGAGACCTCGCCAATCTCCGCACCCAGCGAGACGAAGGTCTGAATCGCCTCCTCGACTGCCTTCTTGACGCCCGGCTCGACGCCCTCGACAAAATACTCCTTCGGCACGCCGATACGCATCCCCTTCACGTCGCCGGTCAGCGCCGCGAGATAGTCAGGCGTCGGGCGATCCACCGAGGTCGAATCGAGCGGATCATAGCCCGCGATAACGTTCATCAGCAAGGCGGCGTCGCGCGCCGAACGGGCAAATGGCCCAATTTGATCGAGTGAGGAGGCGAACGCGATCAAGCCAAAGCGCGAGACACGGCCATAGGTGGGCTTGAGCGCGACGGTGTTGGTGAGCGCGCCGGGTTGCCTCACCGAGCCGCCGGTGTCTGAGCCGAGCGCCCCCATCGCCTCGCCGACCGCCACCGAAGCCGCCGAGCCGCCACTGCTACCGCCCGGCACGCGGTCGAGATCCCACGGGTTGCGTGTCGGGAAGAAGGCTGAATTTTCGGTGGATGACCCCATCGCGAACTCGTCCATATTCGTCTTGCCGACCGAGATCGCGCCTGCCGCGCGCAGCCGCTTGACCACCGTCGCGTCGTAGGGCGGCACAAAATGTTCGAGCATCCGTGACGAGCAGGTGGTGCGCACGTCTTTGGTGCAGAGCACATCTTTGAGCGCCAGTGGAATTCCGGCCAGCGGGCCAGGCGTCTCGCCACTATGGCGCATCCGGTCAACCTGCTCGGCTTCCCGCAGCGCATCCTGATCGGTCACAGTCACGAATGAGCGCACACGGCCCTCGACGGCTTCGATACGTTCGAGGTGGGCGCGCGTCAGCTCAACGGCTGAGAGGTCACCACTCGCGAGCTTTTCAAGCGCCTCGGTGATTGATAATTGCCAGAGATCCGCCACGGAAGTCTCCTCTATCCTCATATCTGGATATTCAGATCATTGCATATCAGATTTGTTACTCGTCGAGCACCGCCCGCACGCGGAAATACTCGCCCTCGCGCGCCGGAGCGTTCGCCAGTAGCTCGTCTGGTGAGCACGATGGCCGCGACTGGTCCGCCGTCATCACATTTTCGACCGGCAGTATATGGGCGGTTGCGGGAACCTGGCTGGTATC
>DATEGV010000021.1:0-5167 GCA_035279925.1 Ktedonobacterales bacterium
CGCTTCGTCGCGCACGACTCCTGTGGCCAGGTTGACTTCAAGCGTCGCGCCCTCGCCGACGAGATCGTAGAACGCGGGATCGGAGACGATGAGATACGGCAGCGCCTCGTTGACCAGATTGCGCTTATGGATGAACGCATAGCTGCGGGCGATGATGACCTGGACACCGGCGCCTTACAGTGCCCAGACGGCGTGCTCTCGCGAGCTACCGCTGCCCCAGCCTTCACCGGCAACGACGATGGTGGCGCCCGCGCGCGCGCGCTCAGTGAACTCCGGCCGGACGTAGTAGAAGCATTTGGCTCCCAGGTCCGCCAGATCGGTCAGATGGCAGAACTCGCCGGGAATGATCGCGTCGGTGTCCACTGCGTCGCCGAAGCGCTGCACCGCGCCCGTGATGACGCCGCCAGACTCCCCGGTCGCTCGCTCGCCGTGCTCCACGCTCTCCACGCGCATCCGCGGTTCGCTCACGCTGATCTCGACCGGGCCGCGGGTGGGTCGGCGTTGCAGGATGGTTGCCATGCGTTCACGGTCTACCGTTGCGAGCAACTGCCGAGGATCCGTGACGCGCATCGTGAGCGAGCTAGCGGCGACGGTGGCCGCGCTGGCGAGCCAGGCCAGCGAGCCTTCGCCCATACGGTTCTCGAAGTTGCGGTTCTGCGAGCTGAGCCAGACCTCACCCTTGCCGGCTTTGCGACTGGCGACCCCCAGGCACATCGAGCAGTTGGGCAGATCTACGATGAAGCCTGCCTGTTCGTAAGCGTCCCAGATACCGGTTTCGCGTAGGTGCTGTTGAATCCAGAGATCACCGGGAACGACGATGCGCCGGCCCGCCTCGGTCTCAGACGGCGTCGCGCCACCGGCGAGCGCGGCCTCCAAAACCAGACCGGCAAGCACAAGCTCCTCCTCGGTCGTGGTACACGCGCCGATGAAGGCGCCGTCGAGCGATTGACCGGCGATGTCGCCGACGTCGAACACGTTGTCGGGCGAGAACGGCTTGGCGACCTGCGGGGCCAGACTGCCCAGCGGAATGGGGTAGTGCGCGACATAGGGCGCGTCGTCATCGGCGCGAAAGTAGAGCGCGCTGTCGTTGTAGCCACGCCGTCGCCGGGTGATCCAGGCGGCCACCGGCTCGTTCGCCTCAAAGACGCCGTTGAGGCCGCCGAACTCCGCGGTCATATTACAGATGGTGAATCGCATGTCAGTCGAAAATTGGAGCGCGGCCGCGCCACGATACTCGACGGTGCGCTCCATCGCGACAGTGTTGCGTCCCAGCGCGCCCAGCGTGCGCAGTATCACGTCTTTGCCGCCGACGCCGAACGGCAACTCACCATCGTATTCGACGGCAATCGCTTCGGGAACTTCGATCCAGGTCTGCCCCAGCACCATCGCCGCTGTGACGTCCGCGCCGCCTAGGCCCACGGCAAACGCGCCGAGTCCGCCATGTGAGCTTGTATGTGAATCGGCGCCCAGCACGACTTCGCCCGGCTGCACCAGGTCCCGATAGAACTTCGTGTGCATGATCGTGGTGTTGGCGTCGTAGAAGTGCTGGATGCCGCTCTCGCGCGCGAACGACCGTGAGAGATCCGCCAGTTTGCGCGCGCGGGGATCGGTGGCGAGGGTGACGGGATCAATGGTGTGATCGAGGGCGAGGTAAAAGCGCGAAGGATCGTGAATCTTGGGCCGTCCCAGCAAGGTATAGGTGCGGTCCATGCCATTCCAGGCGAGTTCGCTCGCGATGGTCCAGTCCACCCTAATTTGCAGCATGTCGCCGGTCTCGACCCAGGGACGGCGAAGGGCGACCGCATGCTGAGCGAGAATCTTCTGCGTAAGAGTCATGGGGCGAGAGGACTGGCCAGAGGACATGAGGAACTCCTTTGACGACGCCAGACAGCGACGGCGCTGCCGGGAACGCAGGGTCTACAGGAGTAGTATACGCGAGAGAGGACAGGGAGAGAAGAGCGGCGGCCCTTCTTCCTATAGCCGAGAACTACGTGATTGCGGCACGTGGCCGGCGTCCCAAAAAATTTGGACGAACAACGTTGGCACGGCATTTGCCCATAATTTCAACTGAAGCGACGATAGAGGACTGGCGTGGCCGGAGGAGAAACGGCTTGCGCCGAGGTTGCTTCGACCGAGGATTCGGACGGGAAGGTGGCCGAGAAGGATCTTACGGAGATCGAGAGGACGCCTACCGATGCGTCCCGACGTGAGGTCGGGAACGAGAAAGGGGAGACCTGGAGATGTTAGGAAGTCATATGGTCATGGCTAGTGTGTCCGGCGTAGTCTGGGGATGGATCGTCTGGATTATCATCGGCGGCGTCGCCGGCTGGCTCGCGAGTCTGCTCGTTGAGGGCACCGGGCTCGGATTGCTTGGCGATATCATCGTCGGTATCATCGGCGGGTTCATCGGCGGGATTATCCTGGGCATTCTCGGCGCTGGCGGCGGCGGTCTCATTTGGACGTTCGTCACCGCGTTCGTGGGCGCCGTGATCCTGCTCTTCATCGTCAAACTGCTGATGGGCGGCCGGCGTATGGGTGGCAGACGCACGACGGCTCGCATCTAGGCCACACATTTCGTACCCAATGATTACCATGGCGGCAGGGCGTTCCCCTGCCGCCGCATTGTGTCCGCGGTCATTCCCGCACGTACCGTTGCCGCCGCGCGTATACTGTCCGCAAGGCGACTGTGAGCAGCGGGAGGACTCTTACCAATGGCGCTCGGCACGCGGCTCGTTCTCGGACTCGACGTCTCCACCACGGCCGTCAAGGCAACCCTGGTGACGACCGGCGGCGCTACACTCGCCACCTCATCTTCGCCGCACTCCCTCTCCTCTCCATACCCCCTCTGGTCCGAGCAGGAGCCGCTAGATTGGTGGGGTGGCGCGCAACGGTCTATAGCCGACGCGCTGGCCGCGATTGGGGCGACGGGCGATGACGTGATCGCGATGGGGCTGACTGGGCAGATGCACGGTTTGACGCTCCTTGACGCGCAGGGGGGGGCGCTGCGGCCAGCGATCCTCTGGAACGACCAGCGCACCGCGAGTCAGTGCGACGAGATACGCCGCCGCGTCGGACGTGAACGACTCCTCGCGATCTGTGGCAACGACGCCCTGACGGGATTCACGGCCCCGAAGATCCTGTGGGTGCGCGAGCACGAGCCGGAGGTCTTCGCCCGCGCGGCGCATGTGCTCCTGCCAAAGGATTACGTGCGTCTGAGGCTGACCGGCGAGTATGCGATGGACGCGGCGGACGGCTCTGGCACGATCCTCTTTGATCTGCGAACGCGCACGTGGTCAGCCGAACTACTCGCCGCGCTGGAGATTCCGTCGGCATGGATGCCGCCGGTTTTTGAAGGCCCGCAGACAACCGGGTATGTCACGAGGGAGGCCGCCGCGTTGACCGGATTACTCGCTGGTACGCCTGTGGTTGCGGGCGGCGGAGACCAGGCTGCGGGGGCGATAGGTGTCGGAGCCATTCGCCCTGATGTGGTCGCCGTGACGCTTGGCACCTCCGGCGTTGTGTTCGCTCCCACCGCGCGGCCTGTCATTGAACCGCAGGCGCGGCTCCATGCGTTCTGCCATGCGGTTCCGGGGATGTGGCACCTGATGGGTGTGACGCTCAGCGCAGCCGGGAGTCTGCAATGGTATCGAGACGCGCTCGCCCCTGGAGTCGGGTTCGACGAGCTGATTGAGGAGGCGGGAACCGCCCGGGCGGGCAGTGATGGCCTGGTCTATCTTCCGTACCTCTCCGGCGAGCGCACCCCATACCCCGATCCACTGGCGCGTGGCGCATTCGTCGGCCTGACGCTACGGCACGGTCGCGCGGAGCTCACGCGCGCGGTCCTGGAAGGCGTCGCCTACAGTCTCGCGGACTGCTTTAACCTGTTTCGTGAAGTGACGCCGGGCGCGGCGTGCGATGTGCGCATGACGGGCGGCGGAGCGCGCAGCGCGCTGTGGCGGAGCATCGTCGCCAGTGTGCTCGGTGTGACGGTCACACCAGTGCTGGCAGACGAGGGCGCGGCTCTGGGAGCGGGGCTGCTGGCGGGGGTGGGCGCCGGCGTGTGGCCGACCGTCGGCGAAGCGTGCGCATGCGCCGTACAGCTTGGTGAGCCAGTGCAGCCGGATCCCGACGACGTGGACACCTTCGCGCGACTTTACGAGGTTTATCGTGAGCTGTACCCCGCGCTGAGGCGTCCATTTCATGCGCTGAGCGCGCTTCCCGAGAATTAACGCCAGTCGAGCTGAGTCACGATGCCCGCGACAATCTCGCAGGGTGTGGGTTGGGATGGATCCGGGCCCCACACGTCATACGCGCCCGCCTTTATTGGCAGGTAGACCGCAGCGCAGATCATGCGGTCGCGTACCCGGCGCTCCGCGACATCAGTGTGCGTGCGCTGGGAGCTATCCGCGCGCGGGCTGATCTCTATCTCGACGCCCACTAGTTCGGGTCGGGTGTAGATCACCAGCCCGCCGGTATCCTGGCCGATATCCAGTACGACCGGTTCGGTGTGTATGCGGGCGACATGTGTCTCGCTCATAGGTGGTCTCCTCGCCGATTGCGTCAAAGGCGCCATCGGTGGCGCCGCCACGCGAAGGCAATTGAGTCTGTGTGGCGTCCAACTCCTCGGTGGGGCCGGACGCCACCTGGTTCGGGCCGCTTGCCCGCTAACGTTGGCGGCGGTTCATACGGTCGTCGAGTAACCTTCGTCCGGGACGCCGAGATATGGGAAACTCGACAAGAACGGCATATCGTTGTCTGCCGGTGTCAAGCCATCGGTGACAAGCCCGGCCGCTCCGTCTGGCGAGTACGAGGGATTGACCAGCGGGTAAGTCACTCCCGCGACGGCGCGAATCTCGATGGTCACCACGTCGTCCGCGACGCGCCGCCCATTCGGGAAGCCCGCCAGGTCGCCGCCCAGAATGCCAAGGATGTTGGGGTTGGACGACGGCGGCACCGCCATGTTCAGGCGCAGCAGGTCGGCGTAGGTCGCGCCGGTGAAGTTCTGGAACCCTGGCACCACCCCCGTGGGCAGCCCCGTCAGCAGGATCGCGACGAGGTCCGCGCGCGCTGCGGTGAGGGCGGCCAGATGCGGGAACACGCCCGGATAGAGCGCCGGCAGCAGCCCCGCGAGCTCTGGGTGCTGCACGTTCTTGAGGAACTGGCTGTC
>DATEGV010000022.1:0-7156 GCA_035279925.1 Ktedonobacterales bacterium
TCTCTCCGGCGCCAACGCCCCGCAGCCTGCCGTGGGCAACGCGGTGACGCTGGCCGATGGCGCGACGACGATGCCCTCCGGCGAGGTGAACCCGGCGTATCTGACGCTGACGCTCAGCGCGCCGCCCGCCACCAGCGGGACCGCGCTCTCAACGGTCGTCGCCAACACGGCGAAGTCGTATGTGGACGGCAGCGGCAACCTGCTGATGTGGGACGGATTGATCGCGCAGGCGCTCAACAACGCCAGTACGGCGAATGGTCCCACGCTTGGCGCGCAGGTGGCCCAGCCGGCGGCGGCCAACGGCGTCCTCGCGCTCTCGGACATGGACAACCTGCTGGCGGCGATGTACATGCAGGCGGCAGGCGATCCCGACTACATTGTAATGAACCCACTGGACAACGTGCGGCTGACGAACCTGGTGGTGGGCGCGGGGCAACTGCGCTACGTCGTGCAGGCGGGCGAGAGCGCGGACCAGGGCCAGCTCACGGCGCAGTACCGCGTGACGCGCTACCTCAACAAGAGCACCGGCAAGGAGATGCCGATCATCCTGGACCGCTACTGCCCGCAGGGGCATGTGGTCTTCCTGCCGCTCTCGATTCCCTTCCCGGTGCCGGAGATCAGCGCCGCCGTCGAGATCGAGACGAACCAGGAATATTGGGGCATTGACCTGGCGACGACGGACAGCAACTTCCGCTTCGCCGACTACGTGGAAGAGACGCTGAAGGTCTACTTCCTGGGCGGCCTTGGCGTGCTGCGCGGCGTGTATCCGAGCTTCTAGGGTGTCCCTTCGGCCTCACTCCTCGCTACCCCCTCTCTCACAAGGAGAGGGGGAACCCGTGCCCGAAGTCACTGCGCTGGCTCCCCTTCCCTCCGCAGGGGGAAGGGGCGGGGGGATGAGGCAACCCGTCGCGGCCTATGACAATAGCTTAAGCGGACTCCGCGTAACTCCGCGTTCTCCGTACCCACTCCCTCGCCGCCCTACCTTGCCGCTCCCACCTGGGCCGGGCTATCATCTGGGCTGCGCGCCGCTGAGCGTCCACACCCTCGAACGCTCCTCTGGCTCCCCCTCTCCTCGCGGGAGAGGGGGCCGGGGTGAGGTCCGCACGGAGCGGCCAGGGGCCGGGAGGGTGAGGCGCCCCACACGAGCGAGCGACGGACACGACGCGGCGTTCCATGCCAGCCGCGCGGCGAGGAGGAATCGTGAATCCCACCCAGCAAGCCAACCCCAAAGCCTACCGGCTGCCCACCCATGCGCTGCCGCGTCACTACGAGATCGCGCTCGACGCGCGGCTCGGCTCCCCGGAGTTTCGCGGCCAGCTCCGCATCCAGCTCGATATCGTCGCCCCCACCGCGTCCATCGAGCTGCACGCCCGGCATATCCAGTTCGAGGACGCCCGGCTCACCATCGGCGACCGCGCGCTGACCGGCGCCGTCACCCTGGACGCGGACCGTGAGCTTGCCACCATCGCCTTTGGCGAAACGATCCAGCCGGGGCAGGCCACCCTCGATATCGCCTATGTCGGTGCGATCAGCGACGGGCTAGAAGGTCTCTACCTCGCCGCCGAGGGGCCGTATCAGATGCTCACGACCCAATGCGAGCCGACAGGCGCGCGGGCCATCCTCCCCTGCTTCGACGAGCCGGCCTTCAAGGCGCGCTTCACGTGGCGCGTCTCCACCACGCCCGAGATGGTCGTCCTCACCAACAGCCCCCTCGAAGCGACCGCGGAGAGCGCGGACGGCGCCAGGACGTGGACCTTCGCGACGACCAAGCCCATGTCCAGCTACCTCATCGCGCTCTGCGTCGGCGACCTCGCCAGCACGCGCGAGCTGACCGTGAACGATACGCCGCTGCGCATCTACGCCCTGGCCGGCAAAGAGCAGATGGGCGAGTTCGCGCTGGACTACACCGCGCGGCTCCTGCCCTGGTACGACGACTACTTCGCCATCCCCTACCACTTCGGCAAGCTCGACCAGATCGGCGTGCCATCCTTCGGCGCGGGCGCGATGGAGAACGCCGGCCTCATCATCTCGCGCGAAGAGGTGGTGCTGATGGACCCGAAGACCGGCTCACGCCGACAGGAGGCCCTGATCGCCACCGTCACGGCGCATGAGTTCGCGCATATGTGGTTCGGCGACCTCGTGACGATGCGCTGGTGGGACGACCTGTGGCTGAACGAAGCGTTCGCCAGTTGGATGGCCTACCACGTCGTGGACGTCCTCTCCCCGGAGTACAACATCTGGGACGAGGCGCAGAGCCTCAAGAATCAAGCGCTGATCACGGACTCACTTGCCAACACCCACTCGATCTACAACCCCGTGGAGACGACCGCCGGCATCACCGAAAACTTCGACGAGATCACCTATGACAAGGGCTGCGCCGTCCTACGCATGCTCAATAGCTACCTGGGCGACACCGCCTTCCGCGACGGACTGCGCACATACATGAGCGAGTTCGCGGAGAGCAACGCCGCCGGCGCCGACCTCTGGCGTCACTTGCAGACGGCGTCGAATGAGCCGGTGGCGCAAATCACCGAAAGCTGGATCTTGCAGGGCGGGCATCCCCTCGTCAAGGTCACTATCGAATGGGCGGGCGGCCACGCCACGCTGCGCCTCAGCCAGAGCCGCTTCTACTCCAGCCCAGGCGCGGGGCAAGGCAACACGCAACTCTGGTCCGTGCCGGTCTTCGTGCGCTACGAGGACGACGCCGGCGTCCACGAGACACGTTACCTACTCAGCGAGCGCGAGGCGACCTTCCCGCTGCCGGTGACGGGCATGCTCGCCTGGCTCTACGCCAACGCGCATGACATCGGCTTCTACCGCCCACAGCTTGACGCTGCCCTCCAGAAGGCGCTCGTCTCCCATCTGGACCGGCTGGAGCCGGGTGAGCAGATGGCGCTGCTGCGCGATCAGTGGGCGCTCGTCTCCAGCGGCGCGCAGACCATCACGGCGTACCTGGAGGTGGTGGACGCGCTCTCGGCCAGCGATGACTATCGCGTGATCGGCGCGGTCGTCGAGGCGATGGCGACGGCCGAGCGTTTCCTGGAGGAGGCGGGCGACACGCGCGCGCTGACGGGGTTCCGCGCCTGGGTGGCAAAGGCGTTCCGTGGGAAGCTGGCCACGTTCGGCTTCGAGCCGCGCGAGGGCGAATCGCAGGATGAGGCGGTGGCCCGCGGACGGGTGGTCAGCGCGATGACCCGCTTCGCCCACGACCAGGACGCCATCGCCAAAGCGCGGGAATACGCCGCGCGCGAAGCGGAGGACCCCACCTCCATTGATCCCAATCTCGCGCCCGTGGTCATCGGCGCGACGGCGCAGTTCGGCGACGCCGCCGACTTCGACCGGTATCTGGGCATCTTCAAGCGACGCAAAGACTCCGCGGGGTCGCCAGTGGAGGTGGAACGGTATCTCAACAGCTTCGGGCGCTTCCAGCAGCCGGAGTTGGCTCAGCGCGCGCTGGGGCTACTGGACGACGGGACCATCCAGTTGCAGAGCTGGCCGAACGTGATCTCCCCACTGACGCGCGATCCGCGCACGCAGACCATCAGCTGGGAGTTCTTGAAGGCGCATTGGGATTTCATCGCCGAGCGCGCGGGCTTCTTCGTGCCGCCGCTGGTGGCCTTCACCGGCCAGCTTTCACCCTCCCTGCGCGGCGATCTCGTCGCCTTCATGGACGAGCATCTGCACGGCGAGTACGCGGTCCCCTATGCGCGCGCGCTGGAGCAGATGGACCAGACGGCGGAGCTAAAGGCGCGCATCCAGGGCGGGTTGATCGCCTGGTTTCAGGGACACGCCGCATAGGGCGCTTGGTTGCCTCACCCCCTGCCCCCCTCTCCCTGCGGGGCGAGGGGGAACCGCTGCCTGAACGTCACGGCGCTGGCTCCCCCTTCCCACCTCAGAGGGAAGGGGGCTGGGGGGATGAGGACAGTCCAACGCCAACATCCCAGACGGATCTGGTATGATCTTGGCCTCATATCACCGCAACACAGGAGAGCTTGATGACACCCGAAGAACGCGACGCGCAGCTTGCCAAGCCGTTGAACGCCATCGTCGCCGTGGTCCGCCGCTCCGGTGGTCCGCAGTTGACGCCCGTCTGGTTTTACTGGGACGGCGCGGCGTTCTATGTCTCCACGACGCGCAGCCGGGGCAAGTACCCCAACATTCAGCGCCATCCAGAGGTATCGCTGATCGTGGACGACCTGGCGGCGCACAAGTACGTCGCCGCGTACGGCCGCGCCGAGATCGTCGAGGGCGACCGCGAGCGCGTCGTCGCGCTGACCGTGCCGATCTTGGAGAAGTACATGCCCGGCAAAGGTCAGGCGAACGCGGCGAAGATGGAGCAGGATCGCGTCGTGGTCATCCTGCGCCCGGAGCGCATCGTCACCAACTGAGCGCGACAGGCAGTCCGCGCCGCGCGGCAGCAGGTGGCCCGCTTCCTGCCCATAGAGGCCTCACAGCCGATATGGCTCGTGGCGGTCATCCGGTCAACCGGTGAGGCGCTGTTGTGGGTGTCTAAGCGCATGATCAGTCAAGGAGACGTACCAATGGAGCGGCAAACATGGGATGACGAGCGACACCGGGAAACATCCGCCGAGGACGACGACACGGTCTCGCGCGCGCCGCTCGCGGACGGGCGCGTCATGGAGGTGAAGTCGGGCAATCTCGCGGCCGCGAAGGATGCGTTGGCGGCGCGGAAAGCCGTCGAACGCGCGCCATCCGACGCGACAGCCAGCCAGATTGACCCGGAGGATTTTCGCAGCGTCGCCCACCCCCACGCCGAGGACGACGCCGGCTAACTACGCGCGCTCCGACTCCCCCCTTCCCCGCGCCGAGAAGGGGCATAGGTTCTGCATTCTCGTTCCCCCTCTCCTTGCGGGAGAGGGGGTTAGGGGGTGAGGTCCGTTCCCCCTCTCCTTGCGGGAGAGGGGGTTAGGGGGTGAGGTCCGTTCCCCCTACGGGAACACCTTCGTCGTGTCAAGTTGCTGCGCGCCGGTGCTCGTATCCGTCCACACGGCATGGACGACGCCGTCCGCGCCGACCGCGATCTGATCGTAGTCGCCGAAGAAGAAGTCGTAGAACAATCCGGGGCCGGAGACGCCCGGATCAAACAAGTGACTGACCGGCTTCTGGTTGGCAAAGTGGACGCCGTCGGTCGAGACGCCGACGAAGTACTGCACCTTCACCGCCGTCGGATCGTTGCGCGTGTCGTACCAGCCGACCCACACGCGACCGTTGCGGCTATCCGTCGCCGTCCACGAGAAGAAGTGATCGCTGGTCAGCCCGGTGTCGTTGTTCACCTGCGCGGGCGCGCTCCACGTGGCGCCGGCGTCGGTTGAATGGACCATCGAGATCACCGTGCCCGTGCCCGCCGAGTTGAGCTGGCCGAACGAGCAGTAGATGTGGTCGTTGCCGAGCGTCGTCGCGCACGATGGCGCGATATCGCCATTGATGCGGAAGCCGTGCTGCTGCAAGCCGTTGCCCGGCACGATGACATCGCTCACAAGCGACGGCGCGCTCCAGGTTGCGCCATCCGCGGAGGTCGAGGTCAGCATCTGAAGGCAGAGGCTGCTGGGGTTATCGGAGCAGCCGTTGAAGTCGTCCCAGAACATATGGGCGACGCCCGTGCTGTCCACCGTCAGATCGGAGAACTGGGCCTGAGAGGAGACGCCCGTGAAGCCAGGCACGGAGGTGGAGACGACGACCGGCGTCGAGAAGGTGAGGCCCTGGTTGTCCGAGAAGCTCTCCTTGATGACGGAGCCGCCATTGACGAAATCGAAGAACGTCCACGTGACGTAGACGCGGCCGTTGTGCGGGCTCTTGGGCGAGTTGTCCGTCCAGATCAGTGGCTTGTCTTCCTGCCCCGGACAATTCTGGTAGAAGTTTGTCCCCGCGAACGTGAAGTTGCACGGCATGTACTCGATGGTCGTGGGGAAGATGGGACCGTACTGCCCGTGACCCGTGCCAACGTAGACATCAATCTCAGAGTCGGTGTTGTCAACGAGGTCGCCATACGGATCGGCCAGGTCGAAGACCGAGTTGGCCGTGATGTCCGAGGCGTACCAGTTGCCGTGGCTGTCGTAGACGACGCCCGGGTCGCTCTGGAAGTTGTAGGCGGCGTTGGTGCTGCCGTAGATCAGGTTGCCCTGATTGTCAAAGAGGGGATCGGTCCCGGTCGAGAGCGCGTCGTCGAACCACGTCTCCCCACCGTTGTTGCTGGTGTGGAAGTACATGTGGTTGTAGTTCTGACGGAAATCGTTGCTCATCACGGTGATGTTCTTCGCGTTGGTGGGGTCCGTGCCCACCGCGATCTCATCCTTCGGCCAGGGGTTTTGATCCTGGTTCACCTGCGTGATGGAGCCGGAATGGAAGTTCGGGGCGTAGCTTGACTTGGCCTTGCTCTTGATCGCGCCCGTCGCGCTGAGCCCAATGTCATCGCGCCCGAAATCGGCCTTGTAGTGGCTGTCCATGTACGCCATGTAGCTCTTGTAGTCGTGCCAGGGCAGCTTGCTGCTGGCGGAGGGCGCGGTCCTGGCGGCGCCACCGCTGCTCGCGAGAACGGTCAGCGCGATCGCCACAATTGAGGCCATCGCCACGAGGGGGCGCTGTCGCTTGGACAGCGCGGCGAGGGATACGCGCATCGTTCGATCTCCTGTTGCCGGAAAGCGCACTTGAGGAAGTGCTCCAACCTCACACAACACACCACACCGTCAACTTTGGACGCTCACCTGAACGTCCACGCGGGGTTCCGAGGAGATTGCGAAGGGAACGCGAGGAAAGCGTACGCCGCGCGCCGGTATGGACGCGGTCATGCCGGGTAGGGCGACGCGCCGCGCCGAGGGGGTGGCGACACGCTAGCACTGTCATGCCACGAGCTGGCGCTAGATTGATTATGTGCCGGTCGCCTGCCAACTGTCAATGGCTTGCTGATATGTGGCGCAAAACGCGGCCAAATGGACACGCTGTTATTCCGCACCCAGCCGCAGCAGTGCCTCCCGCACCTCGGCGATGCGGTCCGCGGCCTCCACCCGCTCGTAGAGCGCCAGCGCCTGGAGGTAGCGCGGGATTGCCCCGTCGCGGTCGCCCTGAGTCTGATCCAACCGCGCCCAGTATTCGTGACACACGCCAAGGTCGAAGATCGCATCCAAATCAGCGAAGATAC
>DATEGV010000023.1:0-3445 GCA_035279925.1 Ktedonobacterales bacterium
CAGTCGCTGATTGATACCGCATCCGGTTGGACAGTTGGCGTGTGTGACGGGCTTCCTCCCCACCGTCGTCCCGCAACCCGACGCCAGTATGGCCACGCGCATCCGCCCGGAACCGGTGTGAGTTGGGCAGGTGACCGATGAGCTCATTGACTCCCGGCAACCCTGGCGACCCTGGCTCGACAGATGACATCGCGCGCGACGCCGTGCCCTCCGACGGTGACCAGCCGCTGATTCTCGACACGTCGAGCTTCGCGGAGATGGCGTATGTTGAAGCCGACCCACCGCCGGCGGGCGCCATGCGGTCCCAAGCGTCGCCCGGCCGCGTCGCCCTGCTCGTGTTGAATGTAGCGTTACTCGTCGCTTGCGCGTCGCTCACCGCCCTGAACTCGATGTACCCCGCCCGCCATAAACAACCGTCGCGGACGCCGGCCACATCCTCGACCAGCACCACAACGCCAGGCAGTCAAGGCGGATCGTCCGGCGGTTTCGAACTGCCAAATACCCCCACTCCATCGCCGGCGCCGACAGTGACATCCACCGCGACGGCGGCTCCCTCTGGCCCGGTCCCCACGCCCACCAGCGCCGCGCCGACGGTGACGCCAGCGCAGGTAGCGACCCCCACCGCATCCGATCTCTCCGGATGACGTTAGTCTTCACTATGTGCGCCGGACTTTTAGAGTACATCGCGCGGGGATGTGGCCAGACGTGAGCCAGCAGCGTCTAACAGAGGTCACACCGCGGCGGCGACGGTTGATCGCCGCTGGCTTCCAGGCGAGGAAACAGCGAGCATGGGTGTCCTATTTTCCTGGCGTCAACGCGCTCCGCGAGCGCCACAAGCGGCCCTACCACGCACAGACGAAGACGTACGGCAACTGCTCAGTCTCCTGCCACGCTACCGCGTGCTGCTGTATAACGACGACGTGCATGACATGGAATACGTCGTACAGGCGCTTCTGCACACGATACCCACGCTCTCAGAGGGTGAGGCGATGCGTGTGATGCTGGGCGCGCACCTCAATGGAGTGAGTGAAGTGCTCGTCTGCCCGAAGGAGCTTGCGGAGCATTACCGGGATCGGCTCGCCGGCTATGGGCTGGGCTGCGACATCGAGCCGGCATAGCGCGAACGAGCTACGAGCGCGTACCCGTCGGCACGTGCTTGCCCTCACCCGTTGTGCGGCGCATGCGCAGCGCCTCAGCGCGTGCCACGGCCTCACCGCGCGTGCCGCCAAGCTCGTGGTCCAGGATGCGCCGAGCAATAGCGATGGTGGTCGCGTAGGTCGCGTCCATGCCGTAATACGAGAGGCTGCCCGCTCCCAGGTTCTTGCCGCGCGTGTAGGGCGTGTCTGAGGCGTAATGGATGATACCCAGGTCAAACGGCAGCTTGGCGAAGTTGATGTTTTCGCTGGTGGGATAGCGCGTCATGTATAGGCTCTCGTAGACCGCGTCCAGGTACGGCCCGGCCTCCATCTCGACGACGCTGTAGTTCGCGCGATAGTAGAAGTCCAGGTACGCCCGATTCTGCAAGAACGTGCCTTTTGTTGAGACGGCTTTCTGGTTATCCAGGACCGCACCGAAGACCAGGTTGCGCGCGACATCTGCCGAGCTAAAGCAGTTATCCAACCAGTAAGTGTTCTGGCTATGCTCGTCAAGGACGACGTTGGCGATCATCACGTCGCCCACGCTGCCATTGAGCGTCGCCGCCTTGCCAAGCACATAGATGCCCTTGACCTGTGTCAGATTCTCGACCACCTCGCGCAGGACGCGGTACGCGGCCATACCGAGCGGGTAGTCAATGTTGATGATGACGCCGCGGCTCTCAGCCAGGCGCTCATACCCCGGTACACGCACACGCGGGTCCAGGTCGTCAGGATGCAGCTTCGAGAGGTCGAAGACCTGCACATCCAGTTCCAGCCCGTAGCGCGCGCCGAGATACCAGATGCCGCGCTCCTGCTCCTCCACCGGGCGGCTGCGAGCGAAGCCCTGCCCAGCCGAGGTGCGCTGATATTCTCGCGCCGCGTAATAGAGGTAGTTCTGCCAGTTCCCAGGCGCGCTGCCGCCCTTGAGCTTTTTATATTCCTCCGCGAGGAACGAATCCGCGCCGGCCGTGGCGAAGCGCGTCAGTTCGTCCTCACGGCGCAGCGCCGTGCCGGAGAGCAGATTTGCCAGGCTGTGCGTGTTCGAGGAGACAAAGTACACGGGACGCCGGCCAAGCCGCATGTCGTCCAACAGCTTGCTGACGGGCGCCCACCACTTGCGCGTCGAGCGCACGAATCCGACATGCGAGCCGCCGAGCATGCGCAGCGTGAAGTTCTTGCGCTCTTTGCCGATTGCCAGCATATTGGACCAGACGCTGTCACCCCAGATCACTTCCAGGCGGCGCCAATCCTCGATGGTGATGTGCAGCCGCTCGCGGACCACCTTGGTGATCTCCGCATAGACCGGTGACGAGCGATCAACCCGGCTTTCGAGCAGTTGCATCGTCGTCGGGTCGGCGCTGAGCAGCCAGTGAAACTTGTTCCACTCGATCTGTAGCGCCACGAGCGTGGGCACGATGTCGTCGGTGTCGCTGACGCTGGCGATGAACGCCGCGAGCGTGCCTTTGCCGTCATAGAACCATTTGCGCCGCCGCGCCGAGGCCGTTACCGCCTGCCACTGGTCCACCTGGAACCCGTGCTGCGCGAACACTTCTTCGGATTGGCCCAGCAGCACCCGGTTCGTGTGCAACACGGCGGTTGGCGCGCGCAGGATTGCGTAGATGAACGCCGACATGTCGGGCGTGTTCGAGCGGGCCTCGGGATGCAGGACGGAATCAATGTTGTAGTGGGCCTGCACAAGCGCCTTCAGGCCGACCTCACCCGAACTACGTAACAGCGTCTGATAGGTGCGAATGTACATCTCGACTTCGCGCTTGCCGGCCTCGTGCTGCCCCTCAAGCGATTCGGCTGTCTCAGCCTCGCCGCTCCGGGCGCCATTCATCCGCTCCGACGAGCGCCAGCCAGTTGTATTGCCTGACACGATGCACATCCTCCCATTGACCGACCACCTGCCGAATTTGAAGTATTATACGCGATGGCCGGTCACGCCGCTAGTGGGCGCACCCGCGCGCTACCATGCGGCGAATCGTCGGAGGCGGCTAGCTGTGGGCGGCGGCCCTCAGGCGAGCGATCGCCGAACTAACCCCGGCGGTGTCGCCATAGACCGAGGAGCCCGCGACGAGCACATTTGCGCCCGCGCGCACAGCCAGCGGCGCCGTCTCCGCGTGGATCCCGCCGTCCACCTCGAGATCGCAACGCGCCCCGCGTTGGGCGATCATCGCGCGCAGGCGTTCGATTTTGGGCGTCATGCCCGCGATGTAGCTCTGACCGCCGAAGCCTGGGTCCACCGTCATGCACAGCACGAGGTCCACGTCATCCAGCACCTCTTGTAGCACGGTCAGCGGCGTCGC
>DATEGV010000024.1:0-12686 GCA_035279925.1 Ktedonobacterales bacterium
CGTGAAGATACGTCACAACCTCTTTGATGTGAGCGGGCAGGCCATCCAGATGCGTCTTGAACGTCTTGAGGTCGCCGCCCGCGCAGAACGCCGCGCCCGCGCCGGAGAGCAGCACGGCGCGCACCGAGCGGTCCTCCTCGCAGTGGATCGCGGCGCGCATCAGGTCGCGGCTCAGCTCGTCGTTGATGGTGTTCGCGGCCTCCGGCCGGTTCAGCGTGATGTGCGCGACATTGTCGCGTACCTCGAAGAGCAGCGTGCTAAAGTCCACGTGTCGCCTCCGTTTCGTGGCGGGCTCGATTGCCTGGCGCCAGTGTACCAGATGCCCGCGCATTGGCAAGGCGCCGGTGTGAGTTTGCGGCGCATGCGGGCGTACAATCAACGGTAAGCGCGGAGAACGGAGCCTCGCATGACGAGCAGGCGAGCAGAGGTCCAGCAGGCGCCCTACAGACGGCGACAGAGGGTCGCGCGCCCACGCTCCCCTGTGCGCTCGCCGGCGGGTGTCGTCGCGCTGGCAGGCTACCGCGCCGCCCGCCCGGTGGCGCTGTGGGGCGCGGGCCATGCGGGCCGGCTCGCGCGCCGCTATGTCCGGCGGGAGCGGCTGCTGCTCGCCGCGGGGTCCATGCTGGCGCTGGCTGTCCTGCTGACGGTGCTGAGCACGGGGGTGCGCGGCACACCCTCGAACTTCGACGTGCTGCGACGCCTGCCGGCCTATTCGCTTGTCTATCCGGGGGCCACGCAACTCAAGCTCTCCGAGGCCGCCTCCCGCACCCTCAACACCTCGCTCGTCACCGTCACGCGCGTCTATGGGTTGCCACAGGTAACGGCGGGCAGCGCAACCACGCAGGACATCGTGACGTGGTACAGCTCGCGGCTACAACACGCGGGCTGGCAGTCGGTTATGGAACAGAGTGATGGGGCTACGGCGGTCACGACCGACTGGGCCACCGCCTGCGACCACTTCGACCTGCGCATCCTGGAAAGCCTGGTGAATCTGCCGAGCGACCTGGCCGGCGTTGATCTCTCGCCCTACGCGCAGGTCTTCTTCGTCACGATTGACCAGGGCTGCCTGCCAGCGGGGTGATACCGCGCAGCGAGAGCCGCTCGCGCCGAAACATGGCCGGCGCACAGGACGCTATACAGGCTAAAGCCGACCGCGCCGCTAGCGGTCCAGCACCCTCCGACTGAACGTGGTGATGAACACCAGCTCGATGAAGAGGCCGATGACCGCTTCGAATGCCGCGACGACGGCGATAGGATCTCCGAGACTAATCGTCTGCGGGAAGAAGCCGCGCCCATGAAACGAACTGACGCTCAGCACGAGCGCCTCGACCCAAGAGAGCCTGGTGGACCGCGTGTGTACACTGGCGCTTAGAGTGTTGGTCAGCACGTAGTAACTGGTCGCGAACGCGGCGATCACCAGCGCGTAGGCACGTAGCGCCCGGGCCGTGTACTGCCCATATCCCGACAGCATATCAATGAGCCAGGAGACAAACCAGCTCAGCAGGTGGCCCCGAAGAAGCTGCGCCCGTCGCTCTAGACGCAGCGCCCGCAGATGATAGCGCGATGCCCAGTCCTTGACACCCTGATTCTGCAGCACCACGGCAAGTCCATCATACGCTTTTTGCGCGGCAAGGACAGCCCGCATCCGTTCCACGCGCGGCCGCTTCGACGTTATATCCGCCTCCTCGCCCGTCGCTGGCATCTGCGCCCAATCCACCTGTATCAATGGGACACTGTTCCAGACTACCTGACCGATTCGCGTGCCAGAGTCCAGCTTCACTGCGCGGAACCGGGTCGTAGAATCCATCCACGCGCCGGTCAAGTCCGCGCCCCGCAGATCAGCGCCACGAAAGTGCGTCGCGCAGAGCGACGTGCGCGCCAGGCTGGCTCCCCGGAAGTCGGCGTCCCACAGCCAGGCGTGATCAAGGTCGGCCCCGAATAGGTCAACCTCGCGCAGATCGGTTTTTTCGCAGCGCGCGCCCTGTAGCTCCGCGCGATATAAGCTGGCGCCGAAGAGACATGCGCCTTCGACTGTCGCGTTTCTGAGAATCGCCTGGCAGAGGGCCATGCCCGCCAGGTTGGCCCCATGTAGATCGGCCTCTTCCAACTGTGGACGCGGTTTCCCCACCGCATCCCGCTCGCCCGACCATCCTCGTTCATCAAGAATCCAGCGCAATTCGCCGGCGGTGCGGATCGTGACGCGCGCATAGGGCGCCTTGCCGTGTGCGATATTGTCCGCATAGGCGGCTTGTAGCTCGGCAATCCGCGCCGGAGTCGGTTCGGCGGTGTCTGGCGCTGGTGGCGTCACGACGGAGAGACGTTGTGGAACGGATAGGCGCATTACACACCCTCCTACTCGGGTCGCCGTATTGGGACTATTCTACGGCGCGCGTCAACGCCCCACAGTGTGCGGAACGCGCGCTTCTGAGTAGCGTGAGCGAGTTGGCGCCACCATCGCGCCGGATGATGAGAGGAGCATGCGGTGGACTCGTCAAGCCTAAGCGACTTGG
The DNA here is from genome assembly GCA_035279925.1 of Ktedonobacterales bacterium. Taxonomy (GTDB): domain Bacteria; phylum Chloroflexota; class Ktedonobacteria; order Ktedonobacterales; family JADMIN01; genus DATEGV01. The sequence continues at coordinate 2,511 of DATEGV010000024.1, forward strand.
AGATACGTGACGCCGTTTCAGCCGCCGCGAGCATCGCCCGTGAAGCGGGCGACTATCTGTTGACACGATTTGGCGTGGCGCGTGTCGCCTATCGGAAGGCGTCGTTGGACGATGTGCTGGATGCCGATGTGGAATCGGAGCGTCTCATCCTGACGCGCCTGCAAGCGGACTTCCCAGAGTTCTGTATTCTGTCGGAGGAGGCGGGCCTCGTCGGCGCTGAACGGTCCATACGGTGGATCGTTGACCCGCTCGATGGCTCGGTGAACTTTCAGCGCGGTCTACCGGTCTTCGCAGTCTCTATCGCGCTCGCCGCGGGTAAGAGCATTCTCGCCGGCGTTACGTATCTGCCGATGCTCGATGAGCTGTATACCGCAATACGCGGAAAGGGGGCGGGACTCAACGGCGAGACCATCGCGGTGTCGCAGACCGCCGTGTTGGAGGAGGCGGTCATCCATATCGGCGAGCTTGAGCGGACCGGTCCCGACACCGTGAGCACGGAGCAGCTTGCCGAGTTGACGCGGGTGGCGCATCTGGCGCGACGTATTCGCTTGGTGGGCAGTTCGTCGGCTGATCTGGCCGCCGTCGCTTCCGGTCGCGCGGACGCGCTCATTATGCACGGTGGCGAGCCGTGGGATGTCGCGGCGGGCAACCTGCTGGTGCGCGAAGCCGGGGGCGCCATCACCACCCTGCGCTACGAGAACGGCATGACGCTTACGACCTACAGTAACAAGCTCCTACATACCCGCCTGACGGATCTCCTACGCATTGGCTGACGGCTTGCAGGCGCTACCTACTCCCCCGCCGGATTCTCCCCCTGCCCCTCACCCGCCAGCGCCGGAGCGCCCTCCTCAGCGCCGGTCGCGGCGGATGGACGGCGGCGCCGGCTGCCCCGCGCCTCGCGTAGCGCCTGCTCCTTCGCGCGCAGACGCGGCACGTAGTAGCGCACGTAGAGATACGAGACCCCGAAGAGCACCACCGTCAGCGCCAGAGGAAGCGGGTTGGGCGTCACGCCCGCCGCGACGCCGAGCACCGAGAAGATCACGATGGCCAGGATTGGAATCGTCCAGCCGAGGGGAATGCGAAACGACCGGACCGCGTCCCGCTGCCGGCGGCGCAGTTGGATGACGCAGAGGCCCGCCAGCGCGTAGACGAACGCCTCCAGCACGGCGCCGACGAGGATGAGGATGACGTACTTGCCGGTCGCGTTGATGACGACCGCCACAGCCGCCGAGGCCACCGCCAGCAGCACGACGGGCACCCACGGCACGGCGCGCGAAACGCTCAGCCGTGCGAAGAAGCGGGGCAGCGTCGCCTCACGCGCGGCGGCGTAGAGGAAGCGCGAGGCCGTCGCGAAGCCGCCGTTGAAGGTCATCACGCCGGTGAAGAGCGTCGCCACCAGCATCCAGACCTCACCGGCCCGTCCCAGCGCCAGCTTGCCCAGATACATCTGCGGCGCCGGCGTGCAGGAGTTCGCGCTGTTGCCGGGGCAGAGCGTATGCAGGCCGACGAGATGCGTCGCGGCGACGGTGAAGAGCGCGTAGGAGACGAAGAGCAGGCCGAGCGAGATGAACATGCCGCGCGGAATCCACTTGACGTTGTTGACCTCCTCCGAGAGCGGCGTCACCCACTCGAAGGCGGAGAAGACGAAGACGCCGAGCGCCACGGCGTTCAGCAGCTTGATCGGCGTGTGCAGCCCTGCCGTCGGCTGGTTGAGGTGAAAGCCACCCTTGGAGAGCGCGATGATCGAGATGGCGGCCAGCGAGATGAGCAGCGCGTAGGTCGTGAGGTCCTGCACCAGCCCGGCGATGCGGATGCCGAGCAGATTCGCGCACATCGCCAGACCCAGCATCACGAGAATCCAGAGCAGCGTTGGCGTGCTTGGAAAGAGAAAGTGGATCGCCTGCGCGACGACGTAGCTATCGGCGGCGATGACCGTGACGATGGTGAGCACGTAGCCGAACGAGACCGTCAGCGACGCGCGCTCGCTGTAGGCGGCGGTGAGATACTGGCGGATGGCGGCGGCGGAGGGATAGAGCGCATTGAGCTCGGAGAAGCAGAAGGCGGCGACCAGCGCCAGCACGCCCGCGATCAGCAGCGCGATCCACGCCGAATCGCCGGCGAGGTACCACGCGACCTGCACGCAGCCGAGCAGGCTGATAGCGGCGTAGGCTAGCCCCGTGCTGGTGGAGACGACGGTGCGAAACGGCAGCGCGCGGCGCAGGCCGCCGGCCGTGGAGGTGGACGACACACTCATGGGGAGCGCTCCAAAATACGTACTGACGAGGAGTCATTTCAGGTATGGTAGCACGCCTGTCCAGTCTGGCCGCTCTGGCGCGGCGAGGCCCTATTGCCGGAACTCGGCGACGCGGTAAGATTGGGTCATTGGTCGTCTGAACGTGGCGGAGCCTCATCCCGCAGCCCCTTCCCTGTGGATAAGGGGAGCCAGAAGTAAGCGCGCGCGATAGAACGGAGCTACAGGTGGGCAAAGTGATCGTGGCCAACCATGTGACACTCGACGGCGTGATGCAGTCGCCGGCGCGACCGGACGAGGACACGCGCGACGGCTTCGCGCATGGCGGCTGGGCGATACCTGGCAACGATCCAGAGATGGCCCGCGTGATGGGCGAGGGCATGGGGGAAGTCGGAGGGTATCTGTTCGGGCGGCGCACCTACGAGGACTTCTATTCGGTCTGGGCCAATCGCACGGACAATCCCTTCTCGGAGGCGTTCGACAAGACCCAGAAGTACGTCGCGTCCACCACGCTGGAGGAGCCGCTGCCCTGGCGGAACTCCTCGCTGCTCACGGGCGACGCGGCGGAGGCGGTGGCCCAGCTCAAAGAGCAATCGGAGAAGAACCTCGTGATCTTCGGCAGTGGGGAGCTGATCCAGTCGCTGATGCGGAGCGCATTGATAGATCGGTACGTGCTGATGATCCACCCGCTGATCCTCGGTTCGGGGCGCCGGCTCTTCGCCGACGGCGGCGCGTTCGCCACGCTCCGGCTTGTGAATACATTTCCCACGGCCACAGGCGTCGTGATCGCGACCTATGAGCGGGCCGAGCGTTAGATCGCCTTTGGAAATCGCGCCGCTCGCCTGTCATTGCGCCTCTAGCTCCCCCTTCCCGCGTTGGCGGGAATAGGGTTGGGGGGTTAGGTGGCTTCTTTGCGGCGCCAGCTCGCCACCCGCGCGCCGTTGCTCGTGTAGAGGCTGATCGCGCGATTCATACACGCCGAGCAGGCCTCGACGGTGATATCGCCGATGTCGGTGCCTTCCAGGCGCGTCAATAGCATGTGCTGGTCGCAGTAGTGACGTCCGCAGCTAAAGCACTCGTTGCTTCCCGTCGAGCGGCAGCCGGGCGCCGCGCAGAGATGCCAACTCAACATAGACGGATTATCCTTTTTGCGACAATTGGTGAATGAGCGCTGATTTCAGTCGAGATACATCATACTACGTCCACAGACGCCGCGCGGCGACGGCAAGCGCCTTTACGACGAGCGAGCAATCTCACGAGGTCGCCGCGACGCAAGCCCGAAAATGGCATACGCGGCGATACCCAGTGTAGCGAAGGCGCCAAGGTAGCCTGATACGGGAAAGAATATCCCGCGAGACTCCACGCGCAAGAGATCGAGCGTAAAAAAGGTCACTGACAGAACGAGCGGAGTGGCCGACGCGAGGAGCAAAATCCTCAGCCACTGCCGGCGGCGTTCGGCCCGGGTCTGCGCGAGCGCGGCCGCACAGGCCACGATTGCGAGCAAGATCGCGGCGGCGAGCAGAGCGACTCCGATGATCAAGTTGGCCGCGCGCCCATACGCGAAATCATTGCCTGGTGGGGAGACATAGGATGACGCGTATTTGTAGTCGAGCACAACACCGAGCATGCCTATGACGGCGGCCAGCAACGCAAGCCCCGCGAGCACACGAACCAGCCGCCTCCCCCGACCACCGAATCCCGCGCTCCAGCCGATGGTTCCCGGCACGAGCAGGAGGAGGAGTCCCGCGATAATCTTGGGCAGCGCATTCGACATTGGCATTAGCGCGGATCCCCTTCCCCCGGCGGACATAAACGACGCGCCTCGCCGCCATTCTAGCCGACACGCTCGCGCCACGCAAGCGGACGTCATAGAGACGCCAGCGTGCTTCCAGTGTTCGCGCTGCTTCGAGTCCGGCTTGGCCGGACTTCGTGGCCGCAGGCCCTCCAGGCGCGAATTCATTCGCCGGCCGCTCTGTCCATACGCGAACACTCCTATCAGATTTCTGCTACCAGGTTTGGCAACGGGTATGGTACAATAGGCGACATGTGAGCCACCAACGGCTCCTGGGACCGCGACACGCGGCCCACTCTCCTCCTCCTGCTCACACTATTGCAAGGGAGTTGGTTCGATGTCACCTCTACGGGCGAACAGAACGGGCAAGACACTAACCGGCGTGTGTTAGGGCGCTTGCCCCTGCACCCACTCGCTTAGTCCCACCAGCGCACACGTCAGCGGGTATACGCGCACGTCGCGTTCCCCTCCCGCGTATGACACCTCTGGTGGGGTGATTCCGTTGCGGTTTTCCCAGGAGATGTGACATGGCCACCGACGGCACGCCAGAATTGGCGGCCAAGCGGTGTGGCGAAGCGATAGCCCGGTTGCGCACCGCGCGCCGCTGGTCCCGCGCTCAACTCGTCATCCGCTTGTACGATGAGATAACTCCCGACGATCCCAACTATGAGAGCATCAGCGAAACCTGGCTCGCGCGCCTTGAAAACGGTCGCATGGTCAAGGTTCCCCGGCAAACGATTGAGGCGCTCTGCCGCGCGCTGCGCTGTTCGTCGCAGGAACGCGCCTGGGTGCTGCTCTGCGCGGACCGCAACGTGCTCGCGGATGACATCAACGAGCCGTGCGCCATCGCCGAGCTGCTCACCTACGTCGTGGACCGGCTCTACGCCGAGACCCACGAGGCGCTGCGCTCGCTGCTAGGCCAGCGCGACGTGGCGGACCTGGACGACCTCGAACAGTATGAGCTGGCGCAGTCCGCGCTGGACTTACTGATCGCTCGCAAACGCCAGCGCCTCGCCCCGAATCCCGTCCGCGAGATGGGAGGACGCGCCCCGCTGGTCCCGCGCGAAGGACGGCTCACTCCGGCGGCGCAGTCCGCTCGCACCGGTAGCGCAGCCCGCTGAGGTGGTTGGGCGTCCAGGCCTCGCGCGGCGCCCACCACACCACCCTCGCCTAATCGCTCATGCGCTCACTCATAGAGCGTCTTCACCCACTCCTCAGAGAGGACTTCTCATGTCTGTTGATTCGCTTGCGCCCGAACTCACGGTGCGCGCCCCCGTGTTCGCGGACGCCGCAGCCGTCTATGCGCTTGACGAGATCTGCGCCGCCACCGAATACGGCACACCCGATGTGCGACTGGCCGACCTCCAGGCGCATTGGCGGCTGCCGGGGACCGATCTGGCCCGTGATTGCTGGCTCGTCGCCACGCCGGACGGATCGGTCGTCGGCTACGCGCGGCTCTGGTTCTTCGCGCGCATCCGCTTCTACAGCTATCTGCTCGTTCACCCCGACTATCGGGACAAGGGCGTCGGCGAGCGGCTGCTGGCGCTGGTCGAGGGGCGCGCCCGCGAGTTGGCGGCGGAGACGCCGGGCGCGGGGCGTATGGTCATCCTGAATGAAGCGAACGAGCCGAACATCTGGGCCGCGCGGTTGCTCGAAGCGCATGGATTTCACGCCATCCGGGGTCACCTACGTATGGAGATCGCGCTGGATGAGCCGCCCGCTGAGCCGGAGATTCCACCTGGCCTGACGCTGCGGCCGATGGTGCTCGGCCAGGAGAATCGCGCCGTCTGGGCAGCGAACAATGAGGGGTTCGCCGATCATTGGAACTTCGTGCCGATCCCCTTCGAGACCTGGGCGCACTGGACCGTCGAATCCCCGGACTTCGATCCCACCCTCTGCTTCCTGATGATGGATGGCGACGAGATTGCCGGCATGGCGCAGTGCGAGCTGGCCGGCGCGCATGGCGACGTCGGCTACGTCAATGATCTCAGTGTGCGCAAACCCTGGCGGCGGCGCGGCGTCGCTCTCGCATTGCTGCGTCATGCCTTCGCGGAGTTCTACCGGCGCGGCCTGCCCATCGTCGCGCTCGGCGTGGACGCCGAAAGCACGACCGGCGCGCCTCAGCTCTACGCCCGCGCGGGCATGCGCCCCATCCGCCGCAAACTCGTCTACGAGAAGGTGTTGCGCGAGGATCCCGCCGAATAACCCGCCCCGCGCGCTTGAAAGGATACGACCATGCTGACCACAACCGACATTCCCAATCTGCCGGCGGGCTACACCGCGCGCCGGCCCACACACGACGACATCCCCGCGATTCTCGCCGTCATCGCCGCCTGCGACATCGAGGAGGCGGGCAGCGCGGATGAGTTCACCGCCGAAGACATCGAGAACGACTGGAAGCGCACCGATCCCAACGAGAACGCCTATGTCGTCTGCGCGCCGGACGGGAGCCTCATCGCCAGCGCCACGGTATATCCTGAGGGCGAGGCGCGCGTCAACCTGGACGTGTACATCCTGCCGGAGCATCGCGGGCACGGGCTGGGCACAAGCCTCACCCACGCGCTCGAACTCCGGGCGCGCGAGATCCTCGCCGACGCTCCCGCCGACGCCCGCCTGACGACGCACACCGGCGTCAATACCTCCAATCGGCACGCGACCGAATTGCTGGAGAACGAAGGCTACACGGTCGTGCGCCACTTCTGGCAGATGCGCATTGAGATGGAGGCGCCGCCTCCCGCTCCCGTCTGGCCAGAGGGCGTCACCGTGCGCGCCTGCGTGCGCGGCCAGGACGAGCGCCCCATCTTTGACACCATCGAAGAGGCGTTCGAGGATCACTGGGGCCACGTGACACACGAGTACGATGAGTGGTATGCGATGAATGTCGCGAGCGAGAGCTACGATCCCGCGCTCTGGTTCCTGGCGATAGCGGGCGACGAGCCGGCGGGCGCGGTGCGCGGTCGTCTGCGCGGCGACGAGGGCTGGATCAACACGCTGGGCGTGCGCCGTCTGTGGCGACGGTCTGGGCTGGGTATGGCGCTGCTGCTGCAAGCGTTCGCCGCCTTCTACGCCGTTGGCGCTCGCGCCGTCGCGCTGGGGGTGGACGCGCGCAATCCAACCGGCGCCACCCGCCTCTATGAGCGCGCCGGCATGCGTGTGAGCCGCCAGTTCACCGTTTACGAGAAAGAGTTGCGGCCGGGCGTGGAATCGGACGACCTGCGGCGATAGCCCGCCTGGAGGAGCGTTGCGATGGGCATGACTTCGCGGCTGTATGACAGCGACGACGACCTGCCTGTGTTGACCGATCTGGTCTCGGCGACCACCGATCCCACGCGCGCCAACGCCTGGCACGTGGGCGATGTCGTCTGGGCCATGTATCAGAATACGGTGGATGACCCATTCCAGAATCTGCGTATCTGGGAGGACGAGGCTGGCGTCGCCCAGGGGTTCATCTGGTTTTATCCACGCGGAGGAGAGGCGCTTGTCTGCCTGCGTCCGCCCCTGCGCGGCGACGACGCCATCCTCGACGCGATGTACGCCTGGGCGACTCAGCGCGCTATGCAGACCGCGAGCAGCGAGCGCGCGCCCGTTCTGCATACTCAGGCGCTCGACGGCGACACCGCGCTCGTCGCGTATCTGACCGCGCACGGCTTCACGCGCGAGGAGAGCCACTACGTCCACATGCGCCGCGACCTGGACGGCGAGATTCCCGCGCCCACGCCGCCTGACGGGTGGACCGTGCGCCAGGTCGGCGGCGAGCAGGAGTGGCAGCGCCGCGTAGACACGCACCGCGAGGTGTACCACCCCTCGCGCGTCACGCTCGCAGCGTACCGGCGGCTGCGGCGCGCGCCGCTCTACCGCCCGGAGCTTGACCTGGTGGCCGTCTCACCGGAGAGAGAGTTCGCGTCGTACTGTATCTGCTGGTACGACCCCGTCACCCGTGTCGGCGAGTTTGAGCCGGTTGGTACGCGGGCGGCGTACCGGCGGCGCGGCCTGGGCCGGGCGCTGATGTTTGAGGGCCAGCGGCGGCTGCGGGCGCTCGGCGCGCGGACGGCCATCGTCTACACCAACGGCGACAACATCCCCGCCATCCCGCTCTATGAGTCGGCGGGGTTCCGCATCGTAGACCGGGACTACCTGTACCAGCGTCCGCTCCCGCTCCCGCAAGGAGACCCCGCGCCATGAGCCTACCCGCCGGCTACACCACCCGGCCCGCCGCGATGGCCGACCTGGACGCTATCTACGATCTGTATCTCGCCTGCTCGCTCGCGGAGCACGGCTCGCCCGACTTCAGCCGCGCGGAATTGCTGAGCTGGTGGCGGGATGAGGATTTCGATCTGCCCACCGACAGTTGGATCGTCCTTAGCTCAGCGGGAGTCGTCGCCGGCTATGCGGATGTCAGCCACGATCCCAGTGGCGGCCTCAACTTCGGCGGCCGCGTTCACCCCGATCACACGGGGCGCGGCATCGGCGGCTCTCTCGTCGCCTGGGCGGAACGGCGGGCGGCGACGCTTGTCGCTTCTATGCCGGAAGAAACCGGCGTCACCCTTCACCAGTGGGTTCCCGTGGCAAACGGTCCCGCGCGCGAGCTGCTGCGTTCGGCTGGATTCGCCCCCGCGCGCCGCTTCTGGCGCATGCGCATTGACATGGAGGAGCCGCCGACGGCTCCGGCGTGGCCGTCTGGGGTCGCGCCGCGCGCGTTCGTTCGCGGCCAGGATGAGGCGGCAACCCATCAGGCCGTGCAGGACGCCTTTTACGATCACTGGCGGCATGACTTCGTGCCGCTGGACCGCTGGGTGCGCCGTGAGATCGAGCGGGAGGACTTTGACGCCTCGCTCTGGTTCCTGGCGACCGAAGGCGACGAGATTGTGGGCGTTGCCCACTGCCGGATGGACGGCGAGATGGGCTGGATAGATGAGCTCGGCGTGCGGCCAGAGTGGCGGCGTCGTGGCGTCGCCCGCGCGCTGCTCCAGACAGTCTTCACCGCATTCGACAATCGCGGTGTCCATGTCGTGGGGCTTGGCGTAGACGCCCAGAGCGAGACCGGCGCTCCCCAACTCTATGAGGAGGCTGGTATGCGGATGTATCGCCAGTGGGACATCTACGAGAAGGCGTTCGACTCGGCGCGCGAGTAGGAAAGGAGCGTTGCATGGCCATCACCGAGAGTCCGCCGCATGACGTGGGCGACTACCAGAACATGTGGGCGCTGGCGCAGACGCATCCAGACGCGCGGCGCCACGTGGTGGACCTGCCGTACCGGCTCCGCGCGCCGTCCGCGTTGGACCGGGAGAATGTGCGACTCTGGACCAATGAGCGCGCGGAGGTGATCGGGTGGGCAATCCTCCAATGGGAGTTCTGGACGCTCGACTACGCGATACTGCCTGGGCCGACAGCGGCTACTGTCGCGGGTAATATTCTCTTGTGGGCCATCGAGGGTACGGCACGCCGCGCCACCTCGCGTGGCGAGCCGCTGCGCCTCTTCGTGGACGCGCGCGAGCCGGGCCCGCCGCCCGCGCTGCCGCTTGACGAGTTCGGCTTCACCCTGTACCCAGAATGGCGACAGTATCACATGGAGCGCCCTGTGGACCTCGCGCCCAAGCAGCCAAACATTCCTAGAGGCTTCACAATCCGCCCGCTCGCTGGAATGGACGAAGTGGACGCCTACGTGGACCTGCACCACGCGGCGTTCGACTCGACGAACATGACGCGGGAATGGCGTGAGGCAATCCTGCGGTCGCCGCACTATACGCCCGACCTCGATCTCGTCGCCGTCGCCCCCGATGGCGCGCTCGCCGGCTTCTGTATCTGCTGGCTGAATACCACCGCGCGGTGGGAGACAGGGCCGGAGATCACCGGGCAGGTCGAACCGATCGGTGTGGCGCCGGCGTACCAGGGCAGTGGTCTGGGCCGCGCGCTGATGTACGAGGGCGTGCGCCGGATGGCGGAGCATGGCGCGCAACGCATGTTCGTCGAGGTGGACGCGGAGAACGAGGCCGCCCGGAGCCTGTATGAGTCGGCGGGCTTTCGAGTCCGCGAAACGATCCACAAGTACATGCTCGAAGTGCCGCCGCATGGACAGGTCGCCATTGACATTCAGGCGTGATTTCTTCCACAATCCCGGCAGTAGTTGCGAGAG
>DATEGV010000025.1:0-2259 GCA_035279925.1 Ktedonobacterales bacterium
CCTCTGCATCGCGCATCCTGAGCAGAACGCGAAATGTCCCGATATCGTCGGCGCATTTCGCGATCAGTTTGGCTTCTTTCTGGGGGCTATTGGTTGGCTAAACCTGCTGCCCGCGCTGCTGGCGATCCTGGTTGGCGCGCCGCTGGTCGCGCGCGAATTGGAGCATGGGACGCACCGGCTGGCCTGGACGCAGAGCGTGACCCGCCTGCGCTGGCTGGGCGTCAAGCTCGCCCTTGTCTTCTGCGCCAGCCTGATCGCCACGGCGCTGCTCTCGCTCCTGCTGACCTGGTTCCTCGGCCCTATTGACACGCTGGACGGGCGGATACAACCGAACTCGTTCGACTTCGAGGGAACGGTGATGCTGGGCTATGTGGCCTTCGCGATGGCGCTGGCGATCGCGGCGGGCGCTGTGCTGCGGCGCGCGATTCCGGCAATGGTGGTGACGCTGGCCGGCTTCCTTGCCGTGCGGCTGCCCATCGAATTCTCGCTGCGGCAACACTATGTCGCGCCGCTCGTGACCCGCGCGACGCAGTTGTACTCGCGGCTGGACTGGCAACTCGGCGAATACTGGGTGAACAGCCTGGGGCAGCGCGTCTCCGACAACCAGGTGTTCCCCACCTGCGCCGGGCCGGGAACGCTAAAGCCGGACTTCTTTCAGTGTGTTCAGGCGCATGGCTGGTTCGACACCGTGATGTACCAACCCGCGAGCCGGTTCTGGCTCTTTCAGGGCATCGAGACGACCATCTTCTTGGCGCTTGCGGTTGGGTTGCTCCTGTTCACGCTCTGGTGGATCAGGCGCCGCGTCAACTGAACCCCACGCCGCCGTAGTACCTCCGCTTGCCAATCTTGCGCTCATCTGTTAAAGTGCAAAGCAAGGAAGTATTGATTGCCTGGGCGATTGCTTCGGCGTCGCGGCATTCAGGAGGGCGCGCTATGGCATCCATGATGAGTCCGGACGGCGACGGGCGGGACGGGCCGAGGGTGTCCGCGTCTGAAGTACACGCTGATCCCGCGTCGGACGGGGATGACGAGCATGGTCGCTCCGACGTGAGTGGGGCTGCCGGCGCCGATTTGGACGGCATGGACGGCGACACCGAGGGGTTGGCTGAATCGCTGACTGATCTGACTGAGCCGACGGAGGACGACGCGGCGGCCCTGACGGCGGCGGAGTTCGCGCGATCGCCGCATCAGTGGTCGTTGCCCGCCTATGGGCCGACGAACGACGCGGCCGTGTACCGCCAGATCGTCGGCTACCTTGGGCCGCCACCCATGCGCAAGCCGCCGCGCGGGCTGGTGGTCGGCTGCGGCGTCATGGTCACGCTCTTCGTCGCGATGATCGGGCTGTCGGGATTCTTCGCGCTGAGTCTGGCCCGCGCCCAGGTGAGCCAGCGTGAATCGGCGGTCTCCGTGGCCGCGAGCATCGCGCTCTTCTGCGAGGCGGCGCAGAACCGCGATTACTCCGACGCATATCGTTACCTCTCACCGGCGTTTCAGGCGCGCATGTCGGTGGACGCCTTTGTGGCGGCCAACGAGACACACGATGAGACGGACGGCGCTATCACAAGCTGCACGGCGCAGGCGGACCTGTTGCACGCGAACATCGTCGGCACGCGCACGAACGTCACCCTTGAAGTCACGCGCGGCCATACGGCGATGGGCGCAATCTCGCTGACGCGCGAGGGTGATGGCTGGCGCATTGACGCGCTGGATCCGGCGCTTGAGTTGGATTAGGCGCCCGCGAAGGAGCCGAGCGTCATCCCGCCATCCAACACCATCACCAGGCCGGTGGTGAAGTCCGAGGCCGGCGACGCCAGATACAGCGCCGCGCCCGCGATCTCGTCCGGCTCCGCGATGCGCCCCAGCGGCGTAGACCGCTCGACGTGCTGGCGGATGGCAGGCGTCTCATGCAGCACGGAGGCGAAGCGCGTGCGCACGAGGCCGGGCGCGATCACGTTCACCTGCACATTGTCCGGGCCAAGCTCCTGCGCCAGTGACTTGCTGAACTGGATCAGCGCCGCTTTCAACGCGCCATAGACGCCCTGACCGACGCCCGGCTGGATGCCCGCGACCGAGGCGACGTTGATAATCTTTCCGGCATGCCGGGCGCGCATCCCTGGCGCGACGCGGCGACAGAGGCGCACGGCGCTGAGCAGATTCGTCTCCACCATCTTGAGCCACATGCCGTCGTCGGCGTCCAGCACGGGGCCGAAGTGGACGTTCGTCGCCGCGTTGTTGACGAGGATCTCGACGGGGCCGAAC
>DATEGV010000026.1:0-7314 GCA_035279925.1 Ktedonobacterales bacterium
CATTGGCTGGGCTGTGGGCATGCTCACGGGAACCTACATGGCGTACCTACAGGCCACCCCAAAGGTGACCGCGCACTTCGCCTCGAGTATTTATCCGCTGCACCTGTTCGGTCATGTGTACGGCGGCTACGCGGCGTTGTACGCCTTCATCCTCAATGTCGTGATTACCATCGTGTTGACGTTGGTCTTCAACGCGATGAAGATCGCCAAGGGCCAAGACGCCACGGCCGAGGCGGATTACGAGGAGGCTCCCGTCGCCGTCGCCGCCATGTAGCGGCGAATCCGTCCAGCATAGGAGCGCGTGCGATTGCCTGGGGGGTCAAATCCCTTGGGCAATCGCGTTTTCGGGCGGCGCCGGTTGGCGCCTCACCTCCGCGCTCACCACTCGACTCGGGTTCCGAGGCGGAGGACGAGGGCTCTCTCATAGGCGGCTTGGGCGGCGGCAACATCCTGCGCGGCGATTCCCACCGACTTGAAGAGCGTGATCTCCGCGTTCGACGTCCGACCCGCCATGCGATTGAGAACCACATCTCCCAGCTCGCCCACGACCTGACTTTCGTACAACTGGCCCGCGTCTCGTGGGATGATCAGGTCGCCGGCCTCCGCCCATGCCGCCGCGCGCTGGTCTACGACTATCCGAGCGCGTACGACGGTTGCGCTTGGTATCTCGCGGGTCGTCGGCAGGTAGGAGCCGACGCCGTTGATGTGGACGCCGGGCAGCAGATCGGCGTCGTCAAACACGGGAGCCGGTGAGTTCGTCGCGGCGCAGATGACCTCCGCTTCCGAGACGGCCTCGCGTGATGAGGCGGCCACACGGATGTCGTCGGGAATCGGCGCGCCGGCCCCGCGCAGGCGACCCGCCAGCGACTCCGCATGCTCGCGCGTCGGCGCGAAGATCCACACACGTTTGATCGCCCGCGCGACACACACCGCCCAGACCTGGCAGTATGCCTGCGCGCCCGCGCCAAAGAGGGCGAGAACCGCTGCGTTTTCGCGCGCCATCAGCTTGGTTGCGATGCCGCTGGCCGCCCCAGTGCGTAGCGCCGTGAGGTAGCCGCCGTCCAGCGCGCAGAGTGGTTCGCCGGTCTCCGTGTCGAAGAGCGTCATCAAGGCATTGATGATCGGTACCCCATCGCGTTTTGCGTTGGCTGGAGTGATAGTCAACGTCTTGACACCGAACGCGCGACTGCCGGCTAGGTATGCCGGCATCACCAGTGCCGTCTCACCCTCGGCGCCAAGGGCGACGCTCATTCGTGGCGGCATCTGCGCTTTGGCGTCGGCGATCTGCGCGAAGGCGCTTGCCGAAGCGATCAACGCTCGGTCCATCGGGAGGGCGTGACGTAGGTCCGCGGCGCTGAGAAATAACATGCTGGCACTCGTTGCTCTGCCGACTGAGTTCACTCCGAAACCGATGGATCTGTTCGCGTGAGCGAAACGGTGCGGCGTTCAGAAGCCTAGTCCGCGTTCTTTGAGACTGACGTATCGCTGATGGCCGATCACGATATGATCGAGCAGCTCAATGTCCAATAATTCGCCCGCTTTGCGCAGTTGATCCGTGGTGCGCACGTCCTCCGGCGATGGCGTCGGATCGCCCGATGGATGATTGTGGACGACGACGACCGCGGGGCAGGTGCGCGTGACCGCCGGTTTGAATACCTCCGCGACACGGACGACGCTGCTGTTCACCGTGCCCTGATAGACGACCTGCTGATGGACGACATGATTCTTGGTGTCGAGGCAGAGCACGCGCAGTTGCTCCTGCGAGAGATAGGCCATGTCTCCGAGCAGCAAGGTAGCGACATCCTCGGGCCGGGTGATTGTTGGGCGCTCGTTTGGCGCGATGACGCTCAGGCGGCGGCCGATCTCCAGAGCCGCGCGCAACTGCGCCACCTTTGCCTCACCCAGGCCGTGTTCGTCGCAGAGCGTCGCCATATCCGCCGCGAGCAGTCCGCCCAACCCGTCGTATTGTCGGAGGAGCCGCGCCGAAAGCTCGATCACATTTTCCTTGGCTGTGCCCACACGCAAGATGATTGCCAGCAGTTCCGCCGTTTGCAGCGTGCCCGGCCCATAGCGCAGCAGGCGCTCACGCGGACGCTCGTCCGTCGGCATTTCGCGCACGGTCGTGTGATACGCGACATGTACAGCGCTCGCCACGAATCGCTTCCTTCCACTGGACAAAGTGTGGCGCTGACCGCGCCGAAGATGCGGTTCTCGTTGGCCCATCCTAACACGGTCGGCGGGTGTTGCCAACCGGCAGATTGGTTGAGATTGGGTGGCGTCCGGGAATATAATGCCGTGATGTGCGCGGCGCGAGGGGCGTCGCGACGATGCCGAGAGATGAGACAGTTGGCGCGAACATGACGAGAGTGGTCGTAGGCATGAGCGGCGGGGTAGACAGCTCCGTCGCGGCCGCTCTGCTCAAGGAGCAGGGGTATGATGTCATCGGCGTTATGTTGCGCCTGTGGTCCGAGCCGACCGGCGATGAGGACGGCACGGAACATGTTGTCGAAAATAAGTGCTGCTCACTCGAATCAATGGCGGACGCCCGCCGCGTTGCGCATCAGTTGGATATCCCCTTCTACGTGCATAATGTTGAGGAGCCATTTCGTCAAACTATCGTAGACTACTTCTACGACGAGTATGCCGCTGGCCGCACGCCGAATCCCTGCCTGCGCTGCAACCGGCAGATTCGTTTCACGCTGCTGCTGGACCATGCGCGGGCCCTTGGGGCGGAGTATCTCGCAACAGGGCATTATGTGCGCGTGGACGACGACCCCGCGACGGGACGCCGCCGGTTGCGCGCGGGCGTCAGCCAGGAGAAGGACCAGTCCTACGTGCTCCATGTCCTGAACCAGTCGCAGTTACGACACGCGCTGTTCCCGCTTGGGGAATACACGAAGCCACAGGTGCGGGTGATGGCCGCGGAGCGCGGGCTGTCGGTGGCGAGCAAGGCGGAGAGCCAGGAGATCTGTTTCGTCGCCGCCAATGACTACCGGGGCTTCATGCGCCGCTATGCCGCGTCCAATGATCGTCCCGCGCCCGCGCCTGGCCCCATCGTGGATACCACTGGCGTGCGACTGGGTGAGCATCAGGGCCTCGCGTACTACACCGTCGGCCAGCGCAAGGGTCTGGGCGTGAGCGCGCGTCAGCCGCTGCATGTGCTTCGTCTTGATGCGGCGACGAACGCGGTGGTTGTCGGCTCGGCGAGCGAGCTTGATCGAGTCGAGTTCTATGTCGGCTCATTGACCTTCACATCGGATGAAACGCCCAGTAAACCCTTCTCGGCCCAGGTCAAGGTGCGCTACAAGGCGACGCCACAAGCGGCGACGATCACTCCACTGGCGGATGGCCGCGCACGTGTTTGCCTCGACAGTCCACAACGCGCGATCACACCGGGGCAAGCGGCGGTCTTCTATGGCGGCGCGGACGGCAACGAGGTGCTGGGCGGCGGCCTCATCGAGGGCTAACGCACTCACGCCCCGCGCGCAATATCGGTGACCGCCGCGACCTGTCACACGCGAGCCTCTTCGACCCTCAATATCTCTGCGATTTCATCGCCGGCTCGGTTTCGAGCAGGTCGGCGACATGCGCACGCACGACGGACGCGCCGTGGCGTTGCTTCGACTGGACGTATAGCGCGGAATACACGCCCGCCAACGAAAGAGCCGGTCCAGCCCACGTTGACCACTCCCCTTCGCCGCTGGAGAGGGTAACGTGGGTTGGTATGATTCACGTCTCGCGGTCATCGCGCACCGCGCTACATTGCTCTCTCCACACGCGGCGAGAGCAATACACTGCTTTCTTGGTTGGTTGCGCCGCGGAGCCGCACAAACTGCCGAATGCCGAACGCCGACATAAGCGCTCGCTCCGTGCGGCGAAACGCCAGTTTTGCCGTGGCCCAGTCCACGATCTCTGGGTCAACTAAAAGGTACTCGTCGCCGTTCCACGTAATCGTGCAGCCGCCGGCGGCGCGCACATTTCGGAACCAGTCGGCGCCTTCGCCAAAGGTCATCGGAACGACAAACCCCTCGGTCGTCTTACGCGCGGCCACCGGCGTTGTAAAGAGACGCCCGGACCGGCGTCCGCGGTGCTGAATGACCGCGAATATGCGCACGCGCCGCTTGCCCGCGATCCGTCGCATAAGAGGGTTCATGGTCTGCGCGGCAATGTACATCGTGCGATGTCTGCCGGCTGGAGCGCTACGAGTATGCGTAGAAGCGCCTGGCGCGTCGGCGCCCGCCTGTGCGCTTGCCTCATGTGGCGGTCGTTGCTGGATTGATGACATATATCGCCTCCTCTACCGTACGTTTTGCGCCACCGTGGTCTGTCCCACCTCGATAAGATGGCCGTCTGGATCACGGAGATAGCACCGGATCTCGGATTCATGTGCTTTGGGCGGGGTAAGAAACTCGGCTCCGCGAGCGCGCCACCGCTCGTAGACCGCGTAGATGTCGTCCACCCGCAGATTCAGGGCGCTGGTGAGCGTGCGCCCGTTGGCGGGCGCTTTGGCGATCACATCCGGCTTATCGTCGGTCGGTCCGCCCTCACTGGAGAGGACCAGCCACGTGTTGTAAAAGCGTAGGATGGACGGTACGCCTTCCATCAGGACTTTGGCGTCGAATACGTCCGCGTAGAACTGGCAGGAGCGGGCAACGTCACGTACGATGAGCAACTGCGTCACTGCGACGCCATCTTGTGACATGGGCCACTCGGAGGCGGTACCGGCGTCGCCGGTAACCCGCGGAGAATGGTCGTTCATGTGTGTCTCTTTCTGTGTTGTGCCGTGTGACGCGAACCGCTATGGTGGCCGTCGAGGTACATGGAAGCGGTTCGCGAGCGGACTAATGCGTCGTCTCGATCAGACGGCCGATGCCGGCGAATGGCGCGAGTGGTATGACGTCGAGGTCAATCAGCCCCAGGCGCACGAACGGCAGCGTCGCGAGTGTGTCTCTGGCGGACTCTTCGTTCGCGGATTCGATCACGAAGACCACCCGTCCGGGCTCGTTGGCTCGGCTGTAGAACTCTCGGCAGACTCCCTGGGCATATAGCTCCAAGAGGGCCTGGATCTCTTCCGCGGCGTGACGCTGCACTGTTTCAATGGGAACTCCAGCGCGCGGCTTCGGCATGACGATAATCTTCATCGGACAACCCTCCACATTCCTTACGGCAGTCCGTCGAATCTCCAACGGACTATAGAAAGAGAGGGTCGAGAGTCACGCCTGTGACACCAATCCGCGCGCGGCGAATGCAACGTCATGCGCTGGGCGTTATAATGGCCAGTGGTGTGCGCGGCTGACGCGCGCATCGCCGTCCATACACGTGCGCGACATCGCAATCTGAATGGTTTGGATGGGCGCGGGCGCACCGGGCGCCAGTGAGCGAAAGGAAGGCGCGGCCCTTGTTGGCCCGCACCCATGGATCAGAGTCACATCCGCAATTTTTGCATTATTGCCCATATAGACCACGGGAAGTCCACGCTTGCCGATCGCCTGCTTGAATTCACCGGGACCGTCGCCAAGCGCGATATGGCCGAGCAAGTGCTCGACCAGATGGACCTCGAACGCGAGAAGGGCATCACGATCAAGGCGCAGGCTGTGCGTATGCGTTATGTGTCCAAGGCCGGCCAGGAATACGAGCTGAACCTTATTGACACGCCTGGACATGTGGACTTCAGCTACGAAGTGTCGCGCAGCCTCGCCGCGTGCGAAGGCGCGCTGCTCGTCGTGGACGCGACCCAGGGCATCGAAGCGCAGACGCTGGCGAATCTGTACCTCGCCCTCGAAGCCGATCTTACCATCATTCCCGTCATCAACAAGATAGACCTTGCCAGCGCCGAGCCGGAGAAGGTAGCCAAGGAGATCGAAGAGGTCATCGGCATACCGCGTGACGAATGTGTTCTGACCTCCGCGAAGGAAGGTATCGGCACCCAGGACGTGCTCGAAGCGGTGGTGCGCCACGTGGGGCCGCCACACGGCGGTGTCCATCGGCCGCTACGGGCGCTGGTCTTCGACTCGAAGTACGACGCCTACAAAGGCGTCATCGCCTACGTGCGAGTGATGGACGGCCAGCTCAATGGCAACGACCGTCTGTTGATGATGCAGACTGACAGTACCGCTGATATTCTTGAGGTCGGGTACTTCAGCCCTATGCTCGTCGCCACCAAGTCCCTGATGGCCGGTGAGGTGGGCTACGTCGCCACCGGCTTCAAGAACGTGAAGGATTGCCAGGTTGGCGACACAGTGACGCTCGCGCGCGAACCAGCCGACGAGGCCTTGCCAGGATACCGGCCGGCCAAGCCGATGGTCTTCGCCGGCGTGTTCCCAGTGGAGGGCGATGACTATCCCCTGCTGCGCGACGCCCTCGAACGCCTCAAACTGAACGACGCGTCGCTCGTCTTCGAGCCAGAGAACTCCGTGGCGCTTGGATTCGGCTTTCGCTGTGGGTTTCTTGGCCTGCTGCACATGGAGATCATCCAGGAGCGACTGGAGCGCGAGTACCGCCTCGACATCCTGATGACGGCGCCGAGCGTCGAGTACCTGGTGACACGCACGAACGGCGAGCAAGTCTACGTACACAACCCGTCAGAGCTACCCGCGCCAACCGAATACGATAAGATCGAGGAGCCGATCATGGACATCTCGATCTTCACCCCGGCGCGCTACATCGGCTCGATCATGGAGCTCGTGACGAACCGGCGCGGGCTTTTTCGCGACATGAAGTACATCGAGGAGGATCGCGTCCATCTCACGTATCGGATGCCGCTGGGCGAGCTTATCGTGGATTTCTACGACCAACTCAAATCACGCACGCAAGGGTACGCCTCGCTCGACTATTCATTCGCGGGCTATGAAGAGGCTGACCTCGTCAAGTTGGATATCCTCGTCAATGGCCAGGCGGTGGACGCGCTTTCGATGATGATCCATCGCGGTCGCGCGCAACAGCAGGGACGTATGCTGGCCGAGCGCCTGCGCGAACTGATCCCGCGCCAGCTCTTTGAGGTGCCGATCCAGGCGGCGGTGGGCAGCCATATCATCGCCCGCGAGACGGTGCGCGCGATGCGCAAGAATGTGCTCGCCAAATGTTATGGCGGCGATATTACGCGCAAACGGAAGCTGCTGGAGAAACAGAAGGAAGGGAAGCGACGCATGAAGCGCGTCGGCAGCGTGGAGATCCCACAGGAGGCGTTCATGGCGATGCTCACGCTTGAGGGTGAGTGAGCGGCGGGAGCCGTCGTCGGCGATTTTGTGGAATCGAGGACAAACGAAAGGACTGGCCCGCGTCGACCAGTCCTTCGTCGTTGCGCCGAACAGCGGC
>DATEGV010000027.1:0-6967 GCA_035279925.1 Ktedonobacterales bacterium
CCTACCCCTGTACCTTCGCGCCAGCCGCCTCGACACCGCCGCGCTCGTCTGGGATAATTCCCCTGTGGATTCGGACGCGCGTGGTTGTGTGGAGAGGTTGGTTGTCCAATGAAGACGGTGTCGCGCTGGCTGCGAGCGCTCGGCGCTCAGCGGCGTCGAGGCGTCACGCTGGCGCTGTTCGCGGCGACGGCTGGCATGTCGTTGGCCCTGCTCGGCCCGCTGTTCTCCGCTGGGGAGAGCGCGACGGCGCTGGCGTGCGGCCTGGGCAACACCCCGACGATGCTGGCCAATAAGGCGCCCGCCCTGCTCTATCCCGTCACCACCAACGTGCCCGCCGACCAACCCATCGGCATCTTCGCGCTCGATTACGTATCCGGGCAGCCCATCGCCTTCTCCGAGGACCTCAGCCGCGTCGTCGGCGCGCCCGCCCCCTCCACCTTCAAGTGGCGCTGGGACTTCGGCGATGGCTCCGCGCCCAGCAGCGACGAGAACCCGACGCACACGTTCGCCTCCGCCGGCGCCTACAACGTGCACGCGCAGATCTACGACACCACCAGCTCCTCCTGGACCGATCTCGACAGCGCCGCCATCCACGTCATCGCCACCGCCGTCGCCAACCCGCCCGTCGCGCGTATCACCGCCAGCGCCAGCGCCACCGCCATCAATGGCAGCGTCACCTTCGACGCCTCCGGCTCGCGCTCCAGCGACGGCTCCCCGGTCAAATATCTCTGGAACTTCAATGACGGGCAGACGGCGACCACCGCCAAGGTCACGCACACCTTCTCGATTCCCGGCCAGGGCTTCGTGGCGCTGATCGTCACGGACGGACGTGGGGCGCGCTCCGTCGCCACGACCAACATCCTCATCGCCTCCGGCGCGCTCACCAGCAGCGTGACCACCGCGACACCGGGAACCGCTGTCAACTTCGACGCCACGCAGTCCGGGGCCAGCGCCTTCCCCAGCTACAGTTGGGACTTCGGCGACGGCTCGCCCGCGCAGACGACGGAGGCGGCGACCGTGTCGCACACCTTCACACGCGCCGGGGCGTTCACCGTGGTGGCGACGGGCAGCGACCCCAGCGGCGCCCGTGAGACGTTCTTCGCCAGCGTCACCGTGATCGCCCCATCGGCGCGGGCGAAGGGCGCAAACATGCTGCCGCTGCTCGGCGCGATCGTCCTGATCCTGCTGCTCGGCGTCGGCGGCTTCTATCTGTTGCAGGCGCAACGACGCCGGAATGCGCTCATCAAGCGGCGCGTGGCGGCGATGGAACTGGCGCGCGCCCGGCAGGTCGGCGGCAAACGCGACCGCCAGCCCACACGGCCGGTCCATCCTGGCTCGCGCCACGCCGGCGCCCCGGATCAGCCGCTCGGCGCGTCCCGTCGTCCGCCCGGCTCGCCCCCGGACCCACGCCGCGCGGGGCAGTCCCGTCCTGCCCCGTCCGAGCAGCCACCCCATCGCGATGAGCGCGGCGGGACAACTGGTAAGAAGGAGCCTGACCGTGGACGCTGAGCAACCAAACGCGGCGCGCGACTACCGTGCGTTGGCGGCGACCATCGAGGAGTCGCTCGTGCTCGCCATCGCCTTCGAGCCACCCGAGACGGTGGCCCCGGAGATCTTTGGGCTGACCGACGAGGCGCTGCGCCGCCTGGTGGCGTTGACGCTGGCGCGCGTCGGAGTAGAGATTCCCGTCGAGGTCAGTCTGCTCCTGACCGACGACGCCGGCCTGCGGACGCTGAACCGCGACTATCGCGGGCGCGACGAGACGACGGATGTGCTCTCGTTCCCGCTGCTGGACACGCCGCTTGCGCTCGCCCCGGCTGAACAGCTCTGGCCGCCCCAGGAGAACGGCCACACCCACCAAACCAACATCCCCGACGATCAGCTGATCGAGACTCTCGGCGACGATCTCATCGAACCGGCGGCCGGCATGGAGACGCTGGGCGACGAGGATGAGGAGGTCGAGCCGGACGACGATCTTGATGATTCAGGCGTGGCCGTCACGCCGCTGGGCGACATCGCCATCTCGCGCGACGCCGTCATCCGGCAAGCCGCGCATGCGGGCCATCGCCCCGCGTGGGAACTTGCCTATCTGCTCGCGCACGGCGTCCTACATCTCGTGGGGTATGATGACCATACCGAGGCCGGTTACGCGGCGATGGTGGGGTTCCAGGAGGCGGCGCTGCGCGACGCGGGCATCGGTCGCTGAGAATGGACGGTCGGTCGCCGCTGGACCCGGAAGGTGTGCGCGCCATGTCGGAACAGGAGGCGCCGGAGACCGCTCGCCATCTGCGCGAGAGCGAGCGCGCCGAGCCGCCGCCGGTTCCATCGCGCCCCACGTTTCTGCGTAGCTTCGTCTACGCCTGGCGCGGCATCGTCTACGCCGTCCGCACGCAGCGCAACATGCGCGTTCACATCGCGCTCGCCGTGGTCGCCATCGCGCTTGGCGTCGCGCTGCGCATCTCGCCGGTGGAGTTCGCGATGATCTTCGTGGCGATCAGCGGCGTCTTCATCACGGAGATGATCAACACCGTCGCCGAGGCGTGCGTGGATTTGGCGACCCAGACGTACCACCCCCTCGCGCGTGTCGCCAAGGATGTGGCCGCTGGGGCCGTGCTCGTCAGCGCGATGCTCGCCGTCGTGATCGCGCTCTTCATCTATGTGCCGCATATCGTGTCGCTGCTGCGCTGAGGATTCGTCGCACACCTCTTGACACTTTGCTACGATTTCGTATAATACGTCTACGTATGAATGAACACACACCGCCGACCATCGTACCCGCGCTGGAACGCGCCACCCACGCCGTCGCCCTGTGGGTCGAGCGCGCGTTTGCGGACCTGCGTCTGACCCAGGCGGAGGCGCATGTGCTTGCGTATCTCGCCGGCCACGCGCCCTGCTCGATCAACGATCTGCATCGCGGCTTCGGCCACAAACGCTCCACGCTGACGAGCCTGCTGGACCGGCTGGAGACGCGCGGCTGGATCGAGCGCGCGGACCATCCGACATCGCGTCGCCTGGTAATGGTGCGGTTGACGGAGACGGGCGGGCCAGTGGCCGAGCGGGTGAGCGCGGCGCTGCGCGACCTCGAACGACGCCTGCTGGCGCGGGTGGGAGACGCGGATGGCGCGGCGTTCGCGCGCGTGATCGCGGCCCTTGAGGAGGAGCTTTCCCATGAGTGAACACATGAGTGAATCCATGAGCAATTCCAAGAGCGATGACGAGTTTGTCCGCGACTTCCTGAGCGGCGCGCTGCCACCCTCACAGTTCCATCATCGTGACCACCTGCGGCTGACGTGGACGCTCACCCGGCGGCTCGGTGGCGACGAGGCCGGTCGCGTCATCGCCGAGGGCATTCGCCGCTTCGCGACGCGGCATGGGCAGGAGGCGAAGTACCACGAGACGATGACACGGTTCTGGGCGCGGCTGGTGAACCATCTGATACAGACGCATCCAGACATCACGGACTTTTCGACGTTCCTGGCGGCGTTTCCGCTTCTCCTCGACAAAGATCTGCCGTTTCGCCACTGGTCGCGCGAGACGATGTTCAGCGCGGAGGCCCGCGTGCGTTGGGTGGAGCCGGACCTGCTGGCGCTGCCGGCCCGCTAGTGACCCACATCCCCCACGACAGCCAGCATGAGAAAGGAGTGGCGCATGGACGAGGCGCATCAGCGTGACCTGCGCGCGACGATGGCCCAGTTCGCCAGTGGCGTCGCGGTCATCACGACAACCTACGCCGGCGAGCAGTACGGCATGACCGTCAGCGCCTTCTGCTCGGTCTCGCTTGAGCCACCGTTGGCGCTCGTCAGCCTGGCGCGAACGTCGCGCACCTGCGCCATGATTCGTGGGAGCGGTGTCTACGCGGTGAACGTGCTAGCGGCCGCACAGCTTTCTCTCGCGCGTCGTTTCGCCGGCCAGGATCCGCGGGGAAAGACGTTCGCCGACATCCCCTGGCATCGCGGCGTCACCGGCGCTCCTCTGCTCGACCAGGCGCTGGCGCGCATCGAGTGCCGTGTCGCAGCGGAGTATCCCGGCGGCGACCACGCATTGCTGCTCGGTTCCGTCGTGGCTATCGAGCGCCTCGACCAGCCGGCGGCGGCCCATCCGCTTCTCTACTACGCCGCGACGTTTCTCGGCGGCAGGAGCTGATGAGGGATAGGCTATCAGTCGCCCCGCGCCTTCTTGATCTCGTGGCTGTCGAACGTTAGCCGGTCCGTCTGGATTTTGCCGTCGCGAACGGACAGGAGTTTCGCGCAGGTGAGGACGCCAAACGACTCGGTGGTCAGCTCATACATGATGAGCGCCCGCGTGTCGTCGCCGTACGCCGCGAGAATCCTCAGGCCGGTGACGATGCGCGCCAGGCCGCTGATTCCTTGCATGTACTCCTGCTTGCCATCCGCGTGTCCCAGCGGGCCGTCGAAGATCGCATCCTCCGCGACGTAGCTGGCGGCCAAGTCGAAGTCGCGGCTGGTCCAGGCTTCGGTGAAGGCGCGGGCGACGGCGACGGGGATGGAATGGTCGGGCATGTCGGTCTCCTTCGGTGGTGGAGCGTGTTAGATGACTCGTACGTGGTTGTGCGCAAGCTCGTGGTGAAAGCGGACCTGAATCTCGGCTAATACAGCCGGCATGGACATTGAAAGCAATCCATCGTTGATGACGGCACTGCCGGTTCGCCGCATGTTGGAATTGTAACCGAGAATGCGCCGAACTATGTGTCCTACCCTGGATTGGCGGGCGATCACGGTTGCACATCCACGAGGTGGATATATAGCGAGCAGGGAGACAGTCGGCTTTTGCGACCAACCTGTAACATGTCGATCTCCGACCATTTGATCAAACCGGTCGGGGCTGGTCGCCAAAAGAGCCAAATTCCCTGGCGATCTATCATGAGTAGCGGGGCTGAAGAGAACAGAGCGCGGATGATGATAAACGACAGCGCATAGCCCATGATGACGACGATTGCGATCCCAGCGAATTCGTGAAGCCAGTCGGCTTGTGCGTCGAACACAATCCAGAGTCCACCAAGGATAAAGACAATCATCAGCAGCCCATAAATGATCGCCTTGATCTTGCTTGGATAGATAGCCAGACTATCGCCAGGCGCTGACCTCTTGCCATCTCCCGCGCTACCGCCCATGCGGCCTGCCGTACTTCGCCATCAGGTGGTCAATCGCGGCGCTATAGGCGTCGGCCAGCGCGGGGCTCTCGATCAGCAGGATGTTCTCGGCGTTGAACTCGGCGCTGCGCGAGAAGTTGTATGAGCCGGTGATGACTGTGTCGTCCACCACCAGCACCTTGTCGTGCATGAAGTCATGCGGGCCGCTTGGGCTGTACGGCGTGGAGTCCTTGCCGACGAGCAGCGCCCGCTCAACGATGTCGCCCAGCGCGCCGATCTTCCAGTGGTTCTGTGGCACGTCCTGCCACTGGCGCAGCACGCTCTCCATCTGCGTGCGGTCGTAGATACCACTCACCGGCACGCGCCCGTCGTCCAGTTGATCGCGGAGCGCCCCCAGCAGCGCGCCAGAGTTCAGCAGCATGCTGCACACGCGCACCCGCCGCTCGGCCGAGGCCACCATGCTCGCCACATCCTCGTCAATCGCCGCGCCCTGCCCCGGCGAGAAGAGCGCCCGCACGGAGGCCGGCTCGCCCTGATAGGTGAGGCGCTGTGGCTCCGGCGCGAAATCGCCGGTTCCCTCGATATGCCCGCGCTGCCACAGGTCGGCGAAGTCGCGCGCGTAGGCGTCGGCCAGCACGGGAGACATGAGGGTGAGGATGTTGTTCTCCATGCGCGTCCAGGCGTCGTCGGTGAAGTTGGTCGAGCCGGTCCAGACGGCGGCGGAGGGCAACGCGGCGTCGCGCACGATGTATTTGTTGTGCATCAGCTTCATGCCGCCGATGCGCCGCCACGGATAGCCGAGCGCCTGGATCAGCGCGCCCGTTCCCGCCGGCGCGGGGTCCTGCCCGACGATGAGATTCGGCGTCTCCGGCTTGTCGGCGTCGTAGGCGAAGCGGATGGCGACGCCCGCCGCCGCGCGCTCGCGCAGCGCCGACTGAACCGATGCCAGTAGTGGCGCGCTCAGCCGGAAATCGTAGACCGCGAAGTCCAGCGATTGCCGCGCCGCCCGAATGAAATCCGCCAGCCAGCCCGCAACCGTCTCCGCGCGCTGCTCCCCCTGCGCCAGGAAGCGTACCGCGATCTCGCCCGCCGGACCGTTCTCGTGAGTCTCGTCCACGCCGCCCCCTCACCCGCTCACCAGCGTCATCACCACTACCGCGCCACCGTCCGGCGTTGGCACGATTGTACCTTATCACCGGCGCGTTGGGAACCGGCGAGCGCGCGTGCGCCCGCTCATGGCGCGCGGAGGGCGTGGGATGGGTCGTGAGCCGATCGCGCTACGGCGCGGGGCAATCGCAGGTGAATGGATGGGCCGCGGCGCCCGTCGTCACTTTCGCCGCAATCGAGGCAGCCACCTGAGCCGCGCGCGTCAACGCCGACCATTGCGCCGCGAGGGCGTCGTGCGCACTGATCTGGAGCCGCTCCGCCGTCTCGCCGAGCGTTTCGCCGCCCGGGAAGCGGCGCATCAGCAACTCACGGTCGCGCGCCGGCAACGCGGCCAGGAGAGTGTCCGTCTCGCCGTCCCAGGAGAGCGCAACCGGAGCGTCCGTACGATAGAACGCGCGCAGATGCTCCGCGAGCAACGACCGCGCCGTCTCGAACAACCGGCGCTCAAAGCCCTTGCCGTCGTCCACATCCCGCGTGTCACGCAGGGTCCGCGTGAAGGCGCGCTCGGTCAGGTCTTCGGCGTCCTCGCGGTTGCCGACGGCGCGGTACACGTACTTGTAGACGCGGCGCACAAGCTCCTCGTCGAGGCGCTCTGGCAGAGCGTCGTGGATGTGGGCGGCGCCGCCTGCCGGTCGTTGGTGGAGCGACATATCCCGAAAACTCCTCGCGGTTACGATTCGATGCGAGCTC
>DATEGV010000028.1:0-6088 GCA_035279925.1 Ktedonobacterales bacterium
AACGCCACGATGCCGGCCCCCCTTTCCCGCGTCAGTGGGAAGGGGGCTGGTGGGTTAGGTCGTCTGGCTGCTACCACCGCAGCCCGTCGAGCTGATAAACGCTGAGCGGGCGCGTCTTGCCCTTCACGTTCAGCGGCTCCAACTCATGCGCCTGGGCGAGGTCAATGACTTCGAGGTACGTGGCTGCGCTGAGCAGGATCTGGTTGGCGCTGGCGTTCGCCTGAAGTCGCTGGGCGGTGTTCACCGCGTCGCCGATGGCCGTGTAGTTCTGCAAGCGGTCGCGGGCGCCGATGTTGCCGACGACGGCCTGGCCGGTGTGGACGCCGATGCCGTACTCGACGGGTGTGCGCTCCGGGCCGAGCGAGCCGGAGTTGCGTTGCAGCGCCTCGCGCATCGCCCACGCCGCGCGCACCGCCCGCCGCGCGTGATCCGGCTGGGGCAGCGGCGCGTTGAAGACGGCCATCAGCGCGTCGCCGATGAACATCGTCACTGTTCCCTCCTCCTGCCACACCGCCTCCGTCAGGATGTTCAGGTACAGGTTGAGGACACGGACAAGGTCTCCGGGCGTGTTCTGCTCCGCCAGCCGCGTGTAGCCACGGATGTCCGCGAAGATGACGCTGATCTCGCGCGTCTCGCCGCCCAGGTTCACGGCGCTGGGATCAGCCAGCAGCTGCCGCACGACGGCAGGATGCACGTAGCGCCCAAACAGGCGCTGGATATCTTCCGTCTGCCGCTGGCTGCGCCGCAGTTCCGTCAGGTCGTCCACCACCATCGCGACGCCCAGCGCCTCGCCGTCGCCCTCCGCCGCGCGCAACGCCGAGACGTTCAGCCGCAGCGAGACCTCGCCTCGGTGCGGCAGCGTCCGCGCGATCTCATGCCCCAGCGTCACCTCGTTCTGGACGACGGCGCGGCGCATGATCTCCGGTAGCTCTACATCGCCCAGTCCGGCGAGCGCCTGCTGATAGGGCAGGCCGATGGCGCGCTCGCCCGCGAAGCCGAAGATATGCTCCGCCGCGCGATTGAACGTCGTCACGCTGCCCTGCATATCCGCCGTCACGACACCACTGGCGATGGAGGCGAAGATGTTGTCCATGTACGTCTTCATCTCGGTGATTTCGCGGATACGGTGGCGCAGGTCCGCGAAGAGACGCGCGTTGTCTATCGCGATGGCCGCCTGGTTGCAGAACGCCGCCAGCAGATCGAGGCTCGCGGGGTCGAAGAGCGCCGCCTGGTTACGGCTATCCACATAGACGATGCCGACGCCATGCCCGCGCACGCGCAACGGCGCGCACATCACCGAGCGGATGCCGTAGGCCACGATGCTGGCGCGCTCCCGCAGCGCCTCGTCGGCCTGCGCGTCTATCGTGAGCAGCGGCTCCTGTTTCTGCCAGACCTGCTCGACGACGCTGGAGCTCAAGCTGAAATCGTCCTGGACCAACGCATGGCCGTCGGTCCCGCGCGCGGCGGTGAAGCGCAGCTTCTGGCTCGCCTCGTCCCAGAGCATGAGGAAGCCGCGTTCGGCGCGCACGACCTCGATCAGTTGCGCCATCACGCGCCCCAGCACCTCTTCAAGCTCTAGCGAGGTGTTGAGGTCCTGCGCGATGTGGTAGAGCGTTGAGAGCCGCTCGCGCTCCTGTTGGAGGGCGTCCAGATTGCTCTGCGCGACGCGCACCGAATCGCCCAGCCGGTGCAGGATCGAGCCGAGCCGCGCCAGGTGCAGATCGGCCTGGCGGGTGACGGAGAGGGTGGTCGAGAGCAGGCGCGTGCGTGGATCGGAGAGGTCGCTAGAGTACGACCCCTCGACGAACTGTTCCAGACGCGCGGCCTGTTCGTGCAGCGCGGTGGCGATATCCGCGAGATTGCGCGCCACCCAATCCACGTCCTCCTTGGCGCGCTCTTGCGCGGCCCGCGCCGCCCGCGCGACATGGGTCGCCATGGCAGGCTCGCCAAGGTACGTATGGAAGCCGCCGCCCGGTTGGATGGTGGGAGGCGCAATAGCGGCGGTATTCGCCAGCGCGGCCTCCGGCGCGAGCGCGGGTGGTTGCGAGACGCGCGGCGCTCCCGTCTGCGGTATGCGCACCGTCCTCAGCTCGCTCACATCCCGCGCCTGGTCGCCGCTGCCCGGCGGTTCTGGTCGTCGCTGCATGACACGTCCCTCGTCCCCACACTTCCCGGTCCGCTTCCATCCGCCTCGCGGCCCGCCGGTTTGCCTTCGTACCGCAGTATAGCATGGCTGGGGGCGGGGAGGAGAATGCGCGCTTGCCGCGCTTGCCAGCGTCCTCTATACTGGCGCCACACAGGGACAACCAACTGGATTCATGGCGCGCGGCGGCGAGAGGTGAGCGACATGTGGCGAATGGGGCTGCGGCGAGGTCCTTGGCTCACGTTCGGCGTGTTGGCGCTAGCGTTACTCTTGTCGGCGTGCGGCGGAGCTAAAGCCAGCGCCGCCCCGACCACAAGCGCCTCCACTGCGACGACACGCCCGGCGCCCACGGCGACCGTACGCCCATCCGGCACGCCGACCGCTACCCCAATCGCGATCACCGACCTCGCCACGTTCCGCCAGAAGATCGCCGACGCTTTCACGAGCAACACCTGGTCAAGCGTCGCCCCACTGCTCAGCCCAGGGTTCTCCTATCAGGGAACGAACAGCGGCGGCGCGCGGCTGGTGATGCCCGATTCCGCGACCGACCTGCAAGGTGTCTACGCCAACGGTGGCCCGTGGAGCCAGAGCGCGCAGTACGAGGTGGACATCCACTCCTGCTTCGCCGGCGGCGCGCCCACCGACCAGCAGATCGGCTTCGACGGCGGCGGTGGCAGCTTCATGCTGCTCGGCATGGACCGATACCAGGGCTACTGGGTCGTCGCCTGGGCGTTCCAGGACCCGCTGGGCGGCGGCGATGGTTGCGCCTACGGGTGACCATCACGACCGAAAGATCGAGATCGGTTTGTTGTCGCGCGCCAGGATAGACGAGTCGCGCTCGCGCGCGGCAATCGCGTCGTCGCCGAAGTGCCGCTGCCACTCTTGCGGCGCGTCCTTACTCTCGCCACCGTGCGGCGTGATGCGCTGGCGCACGCGACAGATCACCGGCGTATTCACCGCGCTCCCCGCCACGATGGCCTGCCCCTTCGAGAGCGACGGCAGGTTCTGTAGCAGATCGTGGCCGACGCCCTCGACCGCCGTCGCGACGCTCTTCTGGTCCACCTCATTGACGATGCGCATGATGCACTGCGTCAGACACTGGCTCAGCACGTCGGGGTCGAGCTTGCCCGGCCGCTGGCTGATGAGGCCCACGCCGATGCCGAACTTGCGCCCCTCCGCCAGCACCTGCTTCAAGATGTTGGTCGTGACGACATCGCCCCCGTGCGGCGCGAAATGGTGCGCCTCCTCGACCAGCACGAAGACCGGATACGGCAGATACTTCTCGTCGCTCGGTTGGAGCTTGCCGCGCTCCGTCTCGACGCGCGCGTTGTAGACGCGCCGCAGCAACGTCGCCACGATCACCTGCTGGTCGCGCTCGTCAATCTCGTTGAGCTGCAGGATGGTGCATTGGCCCGGCTGCAGAATCTCCCCCAGCTTGAGATGCTGAAACGGATCGAAGACGACACTGTTCTCGCCGAGCCGCTCCTGAATCTTCCAGCTCAGCGCCGCCACCGTGCTGTTGCCGCTGTCGTCGCCGCTCTCATCGTTCTTGCCCTTGCCGACCGCCGCAACCGCCGCCTTCAGATCCTCCGCCGTCCACGGCTGCCCCTTCTTCTCCTTGCGCATCGCGTCGAACGCCTGCCCCAGGAAGTGGTGCTGCTTCTCCGTCAGGCCCGGCAGCAGGTAGCGCAGATCGCCGAGCGTGAGCGTGTTCAGCCGTACCTTCACCTGATCGTGCAGGTACACCTGTGTCCTGGCGTGGTAGCGGCTATGCCGCCGCCGGCCCGCCGTCTCCGCCTCCGCGAATTCGTCGTGATTCGCCATCTCCTGGAACGTGCCATACTCGCCGTGTGGATCCACGATCAGCACCGCCGCCTTATTGTACGGGCGCATCAGCTCCTCGACGATGACGCTGGCCAGATAGCTCTTGCCGGAGCCTGTGCTGGCGATCACCGCCAGATGCGTGCTGACCATCTCCTTCACGTCCAGCACGACAGGGACGGCACCCGGCTGCCGGGTGAGCAGCGAGCCGATGGTGGCGCTGCCCACGCCGCCGGAGAGCTTGCGCGAGAGGACCGAGCCGAGTAGCGCGTCGTCGGCCAGGAAGATGGGCGTGCCAGAGCTTGGTGGGATCCACGGATTCACGAAGGTGCCGAGCGCGGCGTCGAAGTAGCCCATGATGGCGACGTGCAACTCGAAGAGGTCGCTTGCCCGTTGATCGTAGCCCACCAGCGCGGCCACCTGGCTCGGCGGCACGGACGGCTCTGAGAGAAACGTGTCGGGGTAGAGCTGCACTGGCACGCGCATCTGGATGCGACCCAGCACGCGGCGTGGCGTGGCTGAGCGCGCGCCGTTCACCGCGCCGTCGCCCGCACTCTCAAGCTCATAGTACACATACTCGCCGTTCTTGAGCAGCCGCTGCTCGTCGCGCGAGATGAAGGTGTACTCGTGGATCGTCTCGCCCGGTCCCTTGGTGATGCCGACCGGCCCCGTCTCAACGCTCATTGTTGCCTCGATCTCGCTTCCCGCATTCGTTGGTGATAGGCCACCGACCTAACCCCCCCCAGCCCTCTTTCCGCAGCGACGGGAAGGGGGAGCCAGAGCCATCGCGCTTAGCCGGCGGATTGCACCTTCAGCCGCCAGGCGAAGTTGCGCTTGACGATGGAGAGCAGCGCGGCGTTCTCCGGAAACAGGCCCTCCAGCCGCTCGATGGTCCGCAGCATCGCCAGCGGCAGCAGCGCGTGGTCCTGCGCGATGGCGTGCGGCAGGTAGCCCATGTGCAGATAGGGGCGTAACCCGCCCGGCTCGCCGTAATCCGCGAAGCTGTGGAACGCGCGCACGTGCCCGTCGTCCAGCGGCGTAACCTCGGTTCCCAGATCGGGCGCGATGGGCGGCACGCCGTGTTGCACGCGCCAGGCCCCGTTCGCGCCATTCGCGCCGCGCGCCATCGTCCCAAGCAGCAGAATCGAGACGACAACCGCCCGCTCGGAGAGATAGTCGGGGGAGAAGAGCTCCACCTGCGCGTCGTTGGAGAGGCGCGGGCCGAGCGCGCCGAAGTCCGGGTTGAGTAGGATGGTGTCGTAGATCAGCCCGACGGCGTAGGTGGTCGTTGGGCCACCAGATACTCCGTACGCGGTGGTGGCCAGCGTGTCGGCCAAGGGCGCGCGCAGTGCGTCGGGCGGGGGCAGCGCCGTGAGGGACGCGCCGCTACGCTCCGGCTGCGCGCCGCGCACGGGCATGCGCACGAAGCTCCCAAACGCATAGTCCGTGGGGGATGGTGGCCTCGCCACCTCGCCCTGCCCGGAGACCTGGCACGTGTAGCGCACGTGCGACTCCGAGCGCACGATCTTGCCGATGGCGACGCCGTCTGACATACTTTGACTGCTCCCGTGGCACAAATGTTCCTCAACGGGAAGTATACCATGCGGGCCAGGGAGGGTGAGGACAGCTACTTCTTCGGCTTCGCGACCGGCGTCACCGTCGGATGGTGAACGACCGTTGGGGTCGGCGTCGCGGAGGGGCCGAGCAGCTTCGCGCCGACGTTGCTTGAGATGACCGCCCCGATGAGGACGGCGAGGATCGCGGCGGTCGCGATAATCAGGACTCCCCAGCTTCGCCACTTTGGCACGGGGCGGAAGCGCACCGGCCGAGGCAGTGGCCGTTTGGTTACTACGCGATACGGCTTCGTCGCCCCATACATGGCGTGCTCGGAGTCGGCGAGCACCTCATCCTGTGTCACCCAGCGGTCGCGCGCGACGCTTGGACGCGGCTCCCACTCCGGCTCCGTGATCGGGATGGTTTTCGGCGCCTGGCGCGCGGCGGGACGCGGGGCGGCTGGCGCCGCGCTGAGCGGCTCATCGGTTGCGCCGACGGGGAACGGGGGAGGAGCGAGCGGGCCGGAGTCGAGCCGCGTATCGTCGCCCGCGACGCGCGCGGTTTCGCCGG
>DATEGV010000029.1:0-5193 GCA_035279925.1 Ktedonobacterales bacterium
CCGGAGTTGACATACGACTCCCTCCTTCTTGCCTCAGTATACAGCAGGAAGGAGGCGTGTTCCACAGGTAGAGCCAGTCGCCCCGCCCTCTTTCATCTCCATCCGTGAGGATCGTATGGTCGCGCGCTTGAACATGATGAATGGGATGTTGAGGGTGTCTTCTTGTATACTATTCCCGCGTGTAAACGATGGGGGCGCGGCGGCGTCGAGGAGGTAGCGCTCTACCACTCGCGCGTGGCGCGCTGGCCAGCGCAATCGCGCATGTCCCTAGCAGCGTCCATTCTCTGAAATCTTGCGCTCACGAATATCGTCCTGCTGAACGTCGGGTATCTGGTCATGTCGCGTGCCATGTCGCGTGTCGTGTCGTGCGTATGTTCTCGTCGTTCAAGGAGGCGATTCTATGTCGTCAGTGTGGACATCGGGCGTACCACATGTCGGGTGGAGAATCAGACTTCGGCAGGCTCAACTGTTGGCGTTTCATCTCTCGCTCGCGGCGTTCGCGGTCACTTGGGCGCTCCTGACGCCGACCGTGGCGGCCTCGCCGATAACATCCGCGGACTCCGCCGCCCTGCCGGCCGCGCCGTTGACCTTCTATGGCGCGGATTCCGCGCGGACGAACAATGCCATCGCTTCGACCTGGCCCCAGTACAACGGCGCGTACTGCGGCATCGAAACAGCGGTGGCGATGGTGAACTACGACGACGAGGTTCAGGGCGTGGGGATGCGCTTTGGTGGCAGGGGCGCACAGAGCGGAATCGCCTCCGCGAACCAGCATTCCGGGGCGAGCCGTTGGGGATACGCCACCCCGACGAACGCCTACGCCGGCGTCACCAATATCGCGCCTGACTTCGGCACGGACCCGCGCTCGATCGCCTACATGGCGTACAACTACACCCCGAACAACACCTACTACCACGACTACATCTATCGCTGGCAGTTCTCCAATGGCGGGCAGCCGTCGTACTACACCCAAGCTCAGCAGGCGACGACCAACTTCGCCCGCGCGCTCGAGGCGTGGCACGAGCCGATCAGCGTCACGATCAACGGCGGTCTGCATTCTGTGCTGGTGACGGGCGTCTATGCCTACAACGATCCCGCCAGGAACTATCCCGCACAGATCGCCAGCGTGGTCTATCGTGACCCAGAGGCGTGGCCGTCGGCGAGCCGGTTCGAGGTCTCATTCTCGACCTGGGCGAACGGCAATTTCAGCACCCCGTTCGGCGTCTATTCGCTTTGGTCGCTCTACTACGGCGACCGCTACACCCGGGGCGATGGGCGTAATACCAACGATCCGGAGCCAAGCATCGGTTCCTATCGGCCGACGAGCGCCCATCCCATCCACTGGTTTCGCGGGTTCACCTGGATTCAGCGGGACGGCAACTATGTGAATGGCGCATACAGTCCCGACTTCGCGTTTACCTCCACCGGCGCCCTGATGACGACACCGTAGCGCGGCGAAATGAGGCTCGCTCTCCCCAAAAAAGGACGGCGCTCGCTATGGCAACACCTACGTCTCGGCGATCACAGACATCGCGCCAGCGGACGCCACGCGCCGCGCGCGGCAACCGTTCCACGCCGCGGAGCAGTCCTGGATCGTCATCTCTCCTCGGCAACGCGGCTTTTCTGCTGCTGGGTCTGGCTATCCTCGCGCTGGGAGGAGCGGTTGTGGCCATGGGCCAACACAGGCCGACTCGCGCGGCCACTGGCGGGGGCTCTACAACCAGTTCAACTCGCACACCAGCGTCAAACGCTCAAGGGCAGTCCGGGGACTGGATTTCCCTGCGCTCGAACGCGCCCGCCGATATCCTCGCCGCCGCCCGTCAGAGCAGTTTGTTCCAGCAGAACCTCGCGGGTAGTGGCGACCATGTCAGTGACCTGTCGCGCCTCGGGTCGCCGGTGATGGTGCGGGCGCTCCAGCCGCCCGGCGCGGCCATCGGGGAGTATCCTGACTTCTACGTCGTGCCGGTATTGGACGCCTCGGGCGCGGCGACAGACGCCGCCGAGCTTGCGCTCAATCCAACACGCACGGCCATCCAGGTCATCGCCATCGTGACGTACAGTCAGCCGCACCCACAAGGCTCCATCGCTCGTCTGTCGTCGTCTAGCGCGATAGCGGCGGTGGCGGCGCAGCAGCATAGCGCGCTCCGTTCCGGCGTCGCGCCGTGGCTTGTCTACTTTCCGGCCGACGCCACGGCTCAGGAGACGGGACAGGTCACGTGGACCGGAGGCGGCGAGTACCCGGCCGATCCCATGTGGCTCGTGCCTGGAGCGGATGGGCGGGATCACCTGGTTGGCGTGGATGGGCGCGCATACTCGCCCGCGCAGTTGCCGATGATCGCGGGTGGATAGTGGCTCGGCGGTCCGAGGGCGGAATGACTGCGCTAACTTGGCCGGGAGCGCCCTACTCTACGCGGCGGCTGTTGGCGGGACTGTAGGGGTCCGTGTCTATGCCCCAGGCGACGATGCGCGCCGGACGCAACAGGATGTGCTCCTCGTCCCAGCCGGAGCGCAGCGCGCCGCCACCCACGGGGGCAATCTCCGCGCGGCCACGAGTCTCCACGCCGCAAGGCTGCCCCTCCGCGTTCTGGCCATCCACCACGAAGGCGATAGGCGCGTTCCCGAGCGCCTCGCGGAACTTCTTGCTGCGGCTCATGCCGTTGCCGCCGATGGCCAGTGTCTCCGTCGCCTCGTCGAAGACGTAGCCGACCGGGACGACGTGCGGCTCGCCTCTGGCGTTGACGGTGGCGAGGTGGCCAAGCCGTTTGCCGCGCAGGAACGCGACCTCGGCGTCCGTGAAGTTACCCATGCCGCATCTCCTTGTCCGCGTCGCGCGTGAGCGCGGGATCGCGATAGACCTCCTCGCCGCGCCCGTCATACACGGCGAAGACGTAGCGCGTGTACGGCGTATAGGCGACGGCGGCTTGTAGCGTCGCGGTCGGCGCCGCCCCGCGATTCACGATTGTAACGACGCGCCGATCTGGCTCGAAGATGGCGTAGCCGCGCGCCTTCCCCCGCGTGAAGACGGCGGCGGCCGTCCTCGTGTGGACCAGCCGCAGATCGCCGAAGGTGGTGAGATACCGCTGGCCGATGGCGTCCAGCAGGCAGCGGCGGCGCGCGGCTATCCCCACACCCACGAGCAGCGCGGCGAAGAGGAAGCACGGTATCGCGCCGGCCAACACGAGGACGATGTCGTTGGCGTTGCCTGCTCCCACCAGCAGAAGGTTGAGCCCGCCCAGCAGTAGCCCGAACAGCGTGAGCGCGGCGGCGATCAGGCGTAGCGCGTGCCACGAGAGGTCGCCGTGCGTCTCCAGTGCGCGCGTCATGGCGGGAGTAAGGGGCGACTCCCGCGTGCTTGGCGGCGCGTCCGCATCCGCCGCGCCTCCCCGTTCGGTCATCACGCTTCCCCTTTCTCTCTGACGCACATCATAGCAGACCGCGCGGAAGCCGCGAGCGCAGTTCCGAACCCTCCGTATTTTCTCTGTGTAACTCTGTGTAACTCTGTGTGACTCTGTGTAACTCGTACTCATACACTCGGCGTCTTGCGCGGCGCATACCCGATTCTGGCACGCCGACTGCTGCATCCGCGCTCATCCGGCGAAATTCATCGCGGCGCGTGCTATAGTATCTCTGGGCGAGTGGCTGATTGGACGCGAGTTGCAGGCCCGTGCGTCGTCTGCTAGAGA
Source organism: Ktedonobacterales bacterium (assembly GCA_035279925.1). GTDB lineage: Bacteria > Chloroflexota > Ktedonobacteria > Ktedonobacterales > JADMIN01 > DATEGV01. The sequence goes on from DATEGV010000029.1 coordinate 3,684, forward strand.
AGTGATGGGGCGGTGGCAGCGAAGAAACAGGCGACACACAAACGTCCCGCGCGGACCCGGGTTGGCGCCGCGACGACAGCGCATGAACATCATCCCACCCCGCCGCCTCCGCGACGCCCAGCGACGGCTACGGCCAGCGCGCCGCGACCCACGATGCGCGCGCGCATTGCTCCCGGCGTCACCTCCGCGCCCAAAGCCCATCAGGCTCCCGCCGTCACAACAACCGCGCCGGTCGCCATGATCCAGCCACACCCGCGTCTGTGGACGACGCCGACCCTACGCATGGCGCGGGCGATGCTGGCACGGTACTATCAGAGCGGCTGGCTGCTCTCCGTTTCGCTGGTCGGCGTGGCGCTCGGTCTCCTGCTCTTCTGGCGTCCCGGCGGGGCGACCTATATCTTCACCACGGCCCAGTTCGCCTATGGACTACTGGCCTTCGCGACGGCCGCGCTTTTCACGCGCTCGCTCGGGAGTGACATGTCGCCCAGTCCTGGCGCTCCGGCCGGTGAGCGCATGACACGACTACGCGCGTTGGCGCTGGCGATGGGCGCGTTGCAGGTCGGGACGCTGGTCCTGCTGCTGGCGGCGCTGCTGCTCTTCGGGCGCGTGCAAGAGACCGACGCGGGCGCGTTCCTTGCCGGGACGCTCGGGCTGGTCGCGAACTGTGTGACACTCGGCGTCGTGGTGGCGCTGCTGCTGGCAGTGACGACGCAGACGCGCTGGATCGCGGTCCTCGCGTGGCTGGTGGCGGCGCTCTGGTCCTACTCCACGCATGGCGCCGCGCATGCCGCGCTCCTTATCGCGCGCCTGCCGCTACTGCCCTTCGGGACGCTCTACAACGCGGGGGTGAGTGGCGACTTCGGATGGCGCGGGGCGCTGGCGTTCGCGTGCGAGGCTGGCTACATCGCGTTCGCGCTCTGGTTGACGCCGCGCATGGCTCAGCGCCCGGTGGCGCCGGTTGTACCACCGGAGGTCGCGCGCGAGGGATAGAGCGGCCGGCCGCGCAGTAACTCATTGACGACCGGATTGAGGTAGTTGGTCGCAATCCAGGCGCTGGCGCGATCTCTCGTGTCTCCGGCCACGTCCGGCGCCGGCTCCTCTCCTTCATCCTCAGTCAGAGACGGCTCTGGCAGGGCGCGTAGGCTCCAGGCGATCTCTGGGTGGCTCCGTGTGAACGCGATCAGGTCGTCGGGTCGAAGGTCGCTCGTCTCGCTGCGCGCGCTATAGGCGGACCGTCGCTCACGGAGCGCGCGTGGCTGTGTGAGCGCGGAGAGGACGCCAAGGACGAAGAGCCTGCGTCGTGCGCCATGCGGCAGGCGCGGGTCATCGAGGAGAAAGGCGTCCACCGTGTAGCCGAGGGCGTTCAGCGCCAGCAGCGCGCGCGCAAGGTCGTCCGCGCCGCCAGAGGCGAGCGTTTCCGCGTCCAGGGCCAGCAGCGCGAGTGGCGACAGGCGTGGATCGAGCGCGCGGAGGCCATCTACAGCACGCTGGCACTCGCCGAGAGCGTATG
>DATEGV010000030.1:0-4886 GCA_035279925.1 Ktedonobacterales bacterium
TGGCGCGGGACGGCGCTTGTGGGCGTGCGTTTCGTGCCGGTGCTGGATGTGGACCGCTGCCAGCCGCGCCCGATGTCGCAGGCGGAGGCGGTGGACGTCTACGACCGCATGTGGTCGGGTACGGACATGCTGGCGGCGGGGCAGTATGGGCCAGAGCCGGAGTAGCTCAATCGCGACGCCGAAGCAGTGACTCGTTGAGCGAGCCGGTGCGGTAGCCTTGCAGGTCCAGCGTCACGTAGAGGTAGCCGGCGGCGCGCACCTCGGAGACGACGCGCTCGCGCAGGTCGCCATCCAGCAGACGCGGCAGCTCATCCTGCCCGACCTCGATGCGCGCGACCTTCTCATGGTGGCGCACACGCACCTGATGGAAACCCAGCCGCCGCAACGCGCGCTCCGCCCGGCCGATCTGCGTCAGCGCCTCGCTGGTCACGGGTGTGCCGTATGGGATGCGGGAGGAGTAGCAGGCGAGGGCGGGCTTATCCCAGACCGAGAGACCGAGGAATCGCGCCAACTCGCGGATCTCCGTCTTGCCCATGCCGGCGTCATCCAGCGGCGCGACCACCCCTCGCTCGCGCGCGGCGCGCTGCCCTGGCCGCCAATCGCCGCGATCGTCGCGGTTCATGCCGTAGGCGATGTGCGCCAGCTCCAGCCGGCGAGCGACCGGCTCCAGGTGATCGAAGAGTTCTGTCTTGCAGAAGTAGCAGCGGTCCGCCTGGTTGGCGACATAGCGTGGATCGTCAAGCTCGTGGGTGCTGACCAGTTCGAGACGCGCGCCCATCTCCTCGCCCACGCGCACCGCCGCCGCCGTCTCCTCGTCGTCGTAGGCCGGCGAGGTCGCGAGGACGCCCACCGCGCGGTCTCCAAGTGTCTCCACGGCCGCGCGCAGCAGCAGCGCGCTATCCACCCCGCCAGAGTAGGCGACCAGGACGGAACCCAGCCCAGAGAGGCGTTCGCGCAGCCGCGCATACGCCGCCCGCGTCGGCTCACTGAGCGTGGCGGGGTCAGCGGTGAAGGATACGCGCGTGGAGGAGGGGGCATTGTCGGCGGTCATGGGTGGATTCACTTTCATGCTGGTACGCGGCGCGGTGACGAGCGAGCCAATAGACCTAACCCCCCGGCGCCCTTCCCCACAGTGGAAGGGGGAGCCAGAGCCATTGCTCAAGGTGGGCGGTCCTCGTGTCACTGTCCACCTCTGTAGGCGGCGCGACATCACTGGATTGTATGCCCGCACAAGGGCGTCGTCAAACCCGGCGCTATGCTATACTGCCGAAAATGGCTCGGCTTGCGAGGTATGACAGACATGCGCGACGACTCCACCACGGTCCTTGACGAAGGCGCGCCGGATCGGATTCCGGCGAACAGTGTGGGGCGCTGGCGACTGTTTGATATGCCGGTGGATCGCGTGGACATGGACGTGGCGATTGGTCGCGTCGCGGCGATGATCGAGCGCGGCCGGCGCTGGCGTGCGGAGCAGGAGGCCGCCGTCCCGGCGCACGGGCCAAGTGGGCCAATGCGCGCTACTCAGCGCATCGTCACGCTGAATCCTGAGATGGTGATGGCCGCGCGCCACGACGCGGCGCTGCGCGAGAGCGTTCGGAGCGCGGCGCTTGTGACGGCGGACGGCGTCGGCGTTATCTGGGCGGCGCGGCTCCTGGGCGGCGGTCCGCTGGCGCGTGTCACCGGCGTGGATCTGGTGGACCGACTGGCGGAGCTCTCGGCCGAGCGCGGCTACCGGCTGTTTCTACTTGGCGGAGCGGAGGGCGTGGCGGCGGAGGCGGCGCGACGGCTGCGGGGGCGCTATCCTGGCGTGGTCATCGCGGGAACCTACGTCGGTTCGCCGCACGAGGGCGACGCGGAGGCCATCCTCACAGTCATACGACAGGCGCGACCGGACGCGCTCGCCGTCGCCTTCGGCGTCCCAGCGCAGGAACGCTGGCTGGCTGCCCATGCTGGGCAACTTGGCGCGACGGTTGCGGTGGGGGTTGGCGGGGCGCTAGACTACATCGCGGGGGCGGTCCCACGCGCGCCGCGATGGATGCGCCGGGCAGGGCTTGAATGGCTGTTCCGGCTCATCCGGCAGCCGTGGCGGTGGCGGCGGATGCGTGCGCTGCCACGATTCGCGTTGGCGGTGGGTTGGGTCTGGGCGAGTGAGCGCCCGCGCCCAGGCGGCAAAGGTGGAGTGCAGCGTGAACAGTGACGGGCGACACGGTGAGGACGACCGCATAGAAGGCAGCGCTATTCACCAGCAGGCGGCGTCCAACGCCCACCCAGGTCAGCGGATGGCGGGGCTGGTGCGCGCGTTCGCGGGCAAGCGTATTCTCGTGGTCGGCGATATGGTGGCCGACGAGTATCTCACGGGCCTGCCGACACGTATCTCCCGCGAGGCGCCGGTGCTCATCCTGGACCACTCCGACCAGTTCACGGTGCCGGGCGGCGCGACGAATCCCGGCGTGAACGCGCGCACGCTGGGCGCGGAGGTGTTCCTGGCCGGTGTCGTCGGCGCGGACGCCGAAGGTGAGCGCCTGCGCGAGCGGTTGCGTGAGCAGAAGGTCCATATGGAAGGGCTGTTCAATGAGCCGGGCCGGCCAACGTCAACCAAGACGCGCATCCTCGCCGGTGGCACGCAGCGCGTGCAACAGCAGATCGTACGCGTAGACCGCATTGACCATTCGCCGCTTGGTGAGGAGTGCGCGCGCAAGATCATCGCCTACGTGCGCGAGATCATCCCCACGATTGACGCGCTCATCATCTCCGATTACGAGAACGGCGTCATCAATCCCGACATCATCGAGGCGTCGCTGCCGCTGGCGATCCGTCTCGGCAAGATCGTCACCGTGGATTCGCACGGCGACCTCGCGCGTTTCCAGGGGGCGACCGCGCTCACGCCGAACCAGCCCGAAGCGGAGGCGACGCTGGGCATGCGCATCAACGGGCGCGACACGCTCCACCGGGCCGGAGAGCGACTGCTGGCTGAGACGAACGCGCGCGGGGTCCTCATCACACGCGGCAGCGAGGGGATGAGCCTCTTCGAGCGCGGTCGGGAGCCGCTGCATGTGCCGGCGTCCAACCTCGCGGAGGTCTCCGATCCGACGGGAGCCGGCGATACGGTGGCGGCGACCTTCACGCTGGCGCTGATCGCGGGCGCGAGCATGGCGCAGGCGGCCATCCTCGCCAACATCGCCGCAGGTCTGGTGGTGCGCCGCATCGGCTGCGCGACGAATACGCCGGAGGAGCTGATCGCCGCCGTGCACTCGCAGGTGGACGAGTAATGGGCGCGCTCTACGACCGCGAGACGCTCGCGCCGCTCGTCGCCGCCCGCCAGCGCGCTGGTGAGGTCGGCGTCTTTACCAACGGCTGCTTTGATCTACTGCACCTGGGCCACGTTCGCTACCTGCAACGGGCGCGCGGCCTGGGTGATTTCCTCATCGTCGCGCTCAACAGCGACGCCTCGACACAGCGGCTGAAAGGGCCGACGCGGCCACTCGTGCCAGAGCGTGAGCGTGCGGAGGTGCTGGCGGCGCTTGCCTGCGTGGACTATGTGACGATCTTCGATGAAGACACTGTGGAGGCGTCGCTGACGGCGCTGCGCCCGGCGATCTTCGTCAAGGGCGGGGATTACGGGGCAGACCTCACCCCCCGGCCCTCCGCAGACCTCACCCCCCGGCCCCCTCTCCCACAGGAGAGGGGGAGCCAGAGCAGCGCGGGCGACCGGGAGCTTACGGCTGAGGAGGTGCGCGCGCTGCTGGAGGCGCCGGCGGGGCAGTCGCGCGCTATGACGGCGTTCGCGCGCGAGGCGAGCGTCGTCACGGAAGCGGGCGGGCGCGTCGCGCTGCTCTCCTACCTGCCTGGCCACTCGACGACGGAGCTGGTACGGAGGATTCGCGCGCTCGGCTAGCGATCATCCCGTGTGGGTCAAGAGACCGGTTTTTCGATTGAGCCGACGACCAGACCGGTCGCCGTCGCGCTGATGACCACGCCCCACCGATTGCGGTGCGCCTTCTGATAGCGCATCCCCGCGACCTCATCCCATCCGCACTCGCGCCAGCGGTTGTCGTCGGAGATCCGTTTAACATAGCCGACGGTGGTGAAGGGAATCTTGCCGTCCTTCAGGTACTCGTCAACCGCGGCGTTATAGTCAATGGGCAGCGTCACGAAGAGCTTGCCGCCGGGCGCCAGCAACTCGGTCAGATGCTCTACGGCGCGCAGGAACTTCGCTGGCTCGCGCGGCTCTTCGTCCCACCCGACATGCTCCAGCGTGGAGACGGCGACAATCAGGTCGTAACGTTTGCTCGGCTGAAAGTCAACCACGTCCTCATTCACGACGCCAGCCGCGGTCTCATACTTATCGAGCACATCATGTTTGACCGGGTAATAGTGAGACAGCACGTTGCCTACCTCGAGGACGTGGCTCGCATCATACGCGCGCACAACGTTCCAAGCAATCGGAATCTCAACCACCCGCTCGTTGCTGAACGTCAAGTTATAGCGATTGTAAAAGTAGTCGTACTCGCGACCCTGGAAGGCCAACTTTCTCCCACGTTTGAGGAGCTTGTAGGTGTACAGAAACGCCGTAACCCGCACTTCGCGCAACCCTTTGCGCACGCCCGACACTAACCCCACACGCTGGCCCTCCTCGCAGGCATATCTCGTCCGGCGTGGCCTTCAGGTCGCCGCCGCATCCCCAATAAGCTAGGGAACCTATTTTATTGGCCGCCGCACGCTCCGTCAAGCGCGCTATGCCGTTCCACGCTGGCCGCGCAAGCGCGCGCGTACAACATCTATCATCATGCGCACTTCATGGACGCGCAGCAGCGCGATAAGCGCAAAGTAGACAGTCGCTCCCGCTCCGCCCGCGACGATGAGCGTGAGCAGCGCGCCAGAGGTCG
>DATEGV010000031.1:0-4421 GCA_035279925.1 Ktedonobacterales bacterium
CAACTGGCAATCGGAGTCTTTGGGGATTTCCGCAGCCTTCTACGACACGACAAGCTCAGGCTGACAGCTCAAACTGCATCCAGGTCAACGGTAAGGTCATGTCAGATATATTCAGCTTGCACGAATGCACAGACGATACCATAGTAGCGGTAACGTCTGCATTGTGCGAACGGTTGGAAGGGTGAGACACAATGGCGTGTATTGCAGTGCCACCTGCTCCCGGCCCATCAATGGCGTGGTCATGGAATCTGGTAGCTAGCGTAGGGCTGGCAATTGTGATATGCACGCTTGGTATGATCGCGTGCTTGGTTGCCATAAGAGATTCATCGGCCCATCGCCTCCGACGCTCTGTGTTAGGTGTGTCTGTTTGCGCGCTGGTGGCAGCGTTTATGGGGGTGGAGATACGTGTATCAATTGTTCCCCATTGGTTTGCAAGCATTGAATCATGGTATACATCCAACTTCAATGTGCTCGTAAGGGGAAGGTGCTCGATTGGGACGCTCGTTACGTTACATCGTACCGCCTTGGCACGAGAATATCTTTGGCAGGTTCTGGGAGACATACTACTGAGCGTCGGTGTCGTGGTATTTCTCCTTGCCTATACATATCTCTGGGCAATGCGAATACGACCAACTAGAGAAGCAATGCCACAATAAGTCTCACTCGACGCGGCGACGAGTGTGGGCAGCGCCTACAGCGCCAGCTACGACGCCGCCGGGGACATGACCTGCCGCGCGCCCACCAGTAGCGACACCTGCTCCGGCACACCCACCGGCGCGGTGATGATGTACGACAACGAGCGGCGCCTCGCCACCTGGCAGAACACGCCGAGCAACCCGACGAGCACCGCCAGCTACTGGTACGACGGCGAGGGCGCCCGCGTAGCGCAGACCCTCAACGGCGTGACCACGTATTACGAAGGTGACATGACATACTCACCGTAGGCTACTTCAGGAGGCCCCGCTCGCCTCGTCCACCACCCGCAGCGCGAACCAGAAGAGCGCGCCCTTGCCCCGCGCGCTGCGCAGCCCCACGCGGCCCTGGTGCTGTTCGATGATCGTGCGACTGATATGCAGCCCCAGCCCCAGGCCGGCGCCCGCGCCCGTCACCGCCTGCGTCTCGCGCACCCGGTAGAACCGCTCCCAGACGCGCCGCTGCTCCGCGGCGGGAATCCCCGGCCCGTCGTCGCGCACGGAGACGCGCGCCCACTCGCCATCCGTCCGCAGCGTCACGGTGACGGGCTGTTCCGCGCGTGAGAACGCGAGCGCGTTGGTCAGATAGTTCGACACCACCTGTCGGATGCGGTCCGCGTCCACCAGCGCCACCGTCCGCCGACCAGGCGACGCCGGCAGTCGCAGGCGAATGGTCCGCCCCGCCGCGATCCGCCGCTGCTCCTCGACCACCTCGCGCACGATGGCCGCCAGATCGTGCGGAGCCACACGCAGCTCGAGCTTGCCCGCGCGGATCCGCGAGACATCCAGCAGGTCCACGACGAGCCGGCTCAGCCGCTCCACATGGCTGCCCGTCTGTTCCAGCAGCGCGCGAATCGGTTCGAGCGCGCGCGCCGTCGCCGGTGTCGTCTGCGCCTGTGCGATGTATGCGCGCAGCGTGTCAATCGCCAGGGTCACCGAGAGCAGGCCATTCGTGACGGGCGTCTTGAGCTCGTGCGCCGCGATGCTCAGGAACTCATCCATCCGCCGGGCCGTCTCCGCCAGCGCCAGCGCGTTGGCCCGGGCCGTCTCGCGGTCCCGCCCCAGCCGTTCGCGCTCGATGATCTGCGCCGCGAGCTGCGCCACCGCCCCCGCCAGCGCAAACTCATCGGCGGAGAATTCATGCGCCGCCGAGCCATAATCCACCGTAATGACGCCAAGCAGCGGGCCGCCAACCGACATCGGCGTCAAGAGCATCGCGCGCGAGCCAAACGGATTGGGGAGACTATCATAGGGCGGGCGCGTGCGATCCATCGTGACCATCTCGCCCGCTTGTAGCCGCTGGACGATCTCCGGCGGTTCGTTCAGGCGCGCGGTGTACGCCCACTGGCTCTCCTGCTCTTTGCTCAGCCCGGATACGGCGATCGTGTGGATGAGCTGCGTCTCCAGGTTGAACGTAATGACGCCCACCCGCTGGCATCCCATCACCGCGCGGGCAAGCTCCGCCAGCCGCCGGGCGATCTCCGGCGCGCTCGAAAGCGGCGTCCCGTCCGGCGTCGTCGCGCCGCTCGACACCAGCGCCTCAGCCATCGCCATCATCGCGGTGAGCGCCTCGCGCGTCTGCCGCTCCAGCCGGCGGCGCTGCGTCACGTCCCGCCCGATCAGCACCCCGCCGGCAATCGAGCCGTCGCTGTCGCGGACCGGCGCCCCGCTGGCGTTGACGACGAACTCGCGTCCGTCCGGCGCGCGCACTTTGAGATCCACCGCGTTATCCCCGCGCAGAGTCTCGCCATGGAGCACGCGCTCGGTCGGCCAGAGCGCATTCGGCAATGGGCGCCCCGCGTCGTCCAGGTACGTAAAGGCGCGGTCGCGCTGATCGAGCGTGCGCGGCGTGACGCCCGGCCGCCGAAGCCAGGGGAAGAGCTCATTGTCGGCGGCGTTGGTCTGTAGGATGTTGCCCGCGCGATCATAGACGAGCATCGCGTCGGCAATCGTCTCGAAGATCGCCAGCAGTTGGCTCGCCCGCGACGCCGCCGCACGCTCCGAGCGGCGCAGCGCCTCATCCATCGCCTTGTGCGCGCTGATGTCGTGGAACGCGAGCACGGCGCCGGCCACCTCGCCCCGTGTCACGATGCGCGAGGAGACATACGCCACCGGCAGGAACGACCCATCCCGCCGCGTAAACACGTCATCTTCGATCTGCTCAACCGTCCCCGTCTGGATGACGCGCAGCAACGGGCACTCCTCGCGCGGATACGGCGTCTTATCGGCGTGCTGGAAGTGGATCGTCTGGTGCATGTCCTTGCCGAGCAGCTCCGCCTCAGACCAGCCAAGCATGCGCTCCGCGGCGGGGTTCATCAGCGTCACGCGCCCCTGGGCGTCCAGTGTGTAGAGGCCCTCGCCCAGGTTATCGGTGACGGCGCGCAGGAAGTCGAGCAGGCGCTCCCGGCTCTGCTCCTCGGTAAGCGGGTCCGCCTCGCGTTCGGCCACCAACGGCCCAGAAGATGCGGCGCCCTGAGGGATGGGCGTCTTCGTTTGATGCTTCACCCGCTTCCCTCCTTCTCACGAGGGACTATCATGCGCCCGTTCTCGGTGGAAACCACACGGTGGAGGAGCGCGTTCGCGCTCGCGCACTTGGAAACGCGATACGTGGAGTGTCCGGCGGTCGCCCAGACAGAACGGCGCACGCGCATGGCTGTCGCGTGGACGCAAATCTCCGTCGGTGAAGCGCATACAGTGTAGCCCGCCCCGCTCCCGTCGTCAATCCCGCGCTTGCGCTCGGACAGTCCTCACCCCCTGACCTCCGCAGCTCCCGAGGAGAGTGGAACCCAGGCCCGAAGGTCGCGTGGCTGGCTCCCCTTCCCCTCGGGAGGGGAAGGGGCCGGGGGATGAGGACTTCCCGTCCGTCAAGGCCGGGGGATGAAGGTTGCCCGCCTGTCAGGGGGAGGAGAATCACATGGCGCTCGTGCTAGCGGTGCTCTGTATCGGCCTGGCGACCTATGCGCTACGGCTCTCGATGATTGGACTGGCCGGCCGCGTGAACCTGCCGGCGGGGATCGAGCGGGCGTTACGCTTCGTGCCGGTGGCGGCGCTGACCGCGCTGGTCACGCCGGACCTGCTGGGCGGCGCGGCGGGCGCGTCGCTGTTCACACACAATCCGCGCTTGTGGGCGGGCGTCATCGCGGCGCTGGTGGCCTGGCGCACGCGCAACGTCCTGCTGACGGTGGGCGCGGGCATGGCGACGCTGTGGATCCTCTCGCGACTGATGTGAGCGCGAAGAGACCGCGTATACTCTGTGGAGTTGGAACAGCGGAGAGAAAGGCAAGCAGCCATGCGTCTGAGCAGTCAGCGGAGCCTGTTCGAGATTCCCGACGAAGTGGCCTATCTGAATTGCGCGTATATGTCGCCGCTGTTGCGCGCGGCGCGCGAGGCCGGACAGGAGGCTGTCGCCCGCAAATCGCGACCCTGGCGCGTCACTCCCGCCGACTTCTTCGAGGAGGCCGAGACCGCACGGACACTCTTCGCCCAGTTGATCGGAACCGACGCGGAGGGCGTCGCGATTGTGCCATCCGCCAGCTACGGTATCGGCGTCGCGGCGGCGAACCTGTCTCCGCGGCCCGGCCAGCGAATCGTGCTGCTGGCCGAGCAGTTTCCCTCGAATGTCTACCCCTGGCGGGACCTCGCCGAGCGCAGTGGCGCGACCGTCGTGACCATCCCGCGCCCGCCCGATTTCGACTGGACTCCCGCGCTGCTGGAACAGATTGCCGAGCA
>DATEGV010000032.1:0-2833 GCA_035279925.1 Ktedonobacterales bacterium
CACGCGGCGCTGGCCGCATCCGCGCTGTATCCGCACGCGCGGCTCCCGGCGCCGGACGTCGTAGGTGGCGAGGAAGCCAACGGTCGCGCCATCCAGCGCCAGCAGCGTCGCCAGGGCGCGATGCCAGTAGTCCGGCTCATCCTCGCTCGCGCTCCAGAGCGGAAGCAGCGCGCTGACGATATCGGGAGCCGTCGCCCGGGCGGGCGTTGGCGTCGGCGCGGCGTCCGGGTGTGGGCGCAGCAGCGCGTCCAGCGTCTCCTCGTCGCGTGTCCATGTCGCGTCACGTGGCGGCATATGCGCTCGCTTTTCGGCTAGTGGCCCGCCACCACGGCGGACACATTCTCTTCCTGGCGCCAACACACGCCAACGCCGTGCCACGGCGCACGCGAAGTGGGTGGTTTCGCGATGGGGGAGGCGGGATATGGGGACGGGGGAGTAATAACTGATTCGCTTCGGTCCTTGGCGTTTGGGCCGCCTCACCCCCTGCCCCCTCCGCTACGCTCTGGCGCAGCTAATGACAACGTCTCAACCGAACTTGGTATACGACAGAAGTCATGCGGCGGGGCACTCGGTTCTGGTCAGGATCCACCGTGGTGGCGCCGAGGATCGCGGCAGCGCCATGCGAATGCGCTTCACGGCGCGTAGTCTTCCAAGAAATCGTTGGGATGACCTACACGCAACCCTGTCTGGGCGGCGAGTTGCGCTCCCCAATGTCGCGTATTGACTGACAATATCCAATCAGGAGCCGACTTAATGGCGCTAAGGACCGGCGCGATGTCATGCGCATGGCGAATCGCTGGTAGGAGAGTGGGGGCTGCGGCCAATTGCTCGTCTTCAGTTGGCTCCGCCACTCGCTCCACAAACACATGATTGAGAAAGGCTTCATACGCCGCGACGAATGTCTGCCGCTGCGCAGTGTCAACCAGTGTGTCTACGAAGTCTTGGAGCTCGCCCTCAACAGCCTCAGCCAACACAAGCGTCAGATTCGGCGCGCCACGAAGTAGACGAAGCACCTTGAAGGATGCGCTTCGCGGATCTTTCAGACCTTGTATGATGACACCCGTATCCAGAAACACCCGGAGGTGTGGCAAATGGGTTGACATGCCACTATTCGGTGGGAGACCCGGATAATCCGAACCCGGCGTCCGAGCGGACTTGGCGCAATTTCTCTATGAACTCCGGGCGATTCTTGCGTGTGAATCGGCGCGCGCGTATCTCCTCAACCTGGGCACTGATCCTCTCGTCCGACCAATCTTCGGAGTTGAAGAGCGCCGCCGACAAATAGACAAGCCGCTCAAAGTTTGGCAGCGTTAGCGTCGGGAGGCTCGTCGAGTTGCCAGCGAGCGACACCACCCCTGTGGGCGGAGTCATGTTCGACCGCAACTGCTGCTGGTTGGCTGGATTCTCAACCTGGGTGCTCGAAGCCATCACTCACCTCTCTCGTTGATTTGCGCCAGGCTCTTCTAGTGTAGGAGCATTCAAGACAAGAAGTGGAACCTTCCCCACCTCTGCGTCATCTACAACAATCCGGAGCCAATGCATACCAGCCGCCGGCACAATCAAACCTCCGAGGTTCGCGATGAACAGGTAGCGAAGTGGCAGTTCAGCGCTTTCTGGTGAATTCGAAAGTGGACTGAAGGCAGCGACTTGCTTTGGAAGCAGATTTTGTCCTACTGGACTGATGAGTTCAAGATACACCTGATGCAGACTGTCGGCCTCCGCAACGTCAACGTCTACACTGATAACAGCCACAAGCGGCGAAACCAGGGCTGGAAACGTTGGGAGGCGTAGTACGTCAACATTTCCGCCCAACATGCCGAGCTTGCCACTTTGAGCAACCTCAGCGGCATCCGCGAATATGGTGTAATGAAGGCGCATACCACCTGCCTGGTTCCGTTACGCAAGCGCCGATCGCACCTACGGCGCACAGGTACGATATTGATTATTATACCCACATCACTCCACGACTATTCGGCAACATCGCACGCGCCTCACGCTCCTAGCGGCGCCTATTGCGGCGCGGCGACCTCGTGATCCTTGAAGAACACGCGCCATGAGCCGCAGTCGCGCATGAATGGTTGCATCAGCGCCCGCTCGGCTTGGACGGTGTGCATCAGATCGTGAGCGGCCCAGGTCTGGAGCAGTTGCGCCAGCGTCACCGGGCCGAGCGACGGATGCTGGACGCTCCGGCTCAGGTCGTCGTCGCGCGTCTGCTCGATCAGCGTCAGGCTCCCCTGGCGAGCGCGGGCGAACTCAGCGGCGAGCTGTTCCGGGGTCTGCGCGTCGAGGTCAGGGTGAGGCTGGTTGGGATCGAAGGGGGCGAAGTCCTCGCCCGCCAGGAACGCGCGGTACCGCACCGGAAAATTGGACCGCTCAGCCGCCAGCAGATGCTGTAAGCAGTTCACGGCGGACCACTCCCCAGCCGCCGCCGGCCGGCTCAGCAGGTCAGCGGGAACGGTACTCACGAGGCGCTGCCAGCGCTCGGGCGTCGTGGAAAGCACGGCGACGACATCGGCGATCTGCTTGTTCACCGGAAATCTCCTTTTACTTCAGCCCTTTAAGCGAGGCTAGCGGCCACAGGCGGTACTCCACCGTCGCGAGCCCGGCGGCGACGACCGTGGCGATCACCTGCTCCGACGATTTATACGCTGGGCCGGCCTCGTCAATCGGCACGTCGCCCCGATCATTCACGATGACGCCGTCCGCGGCGTAGATCGCGTTGATGTCGCGCTGGCTGAGCGTCTTCTTCGCTTGCGCGCGGCTCATACGCCGGCCCGCGCCGTGGTTCACCGAGTACGCCGACTTCTCCGCGCCTGGGGCGGGGCGCAGGATG
>DATEGV010000033.1:0-3660 GCA_035279925.1 Ktedonobacterales bacterium
GCCAGGCGCTTGCGCAACGTGGACTCCAATTGCGGCAATATCGCTTCGGCGTTGCAATTCTTGGCGTCTGCCAGGCAGCGGTAGTTGAGGACGACGGCCGCGCCGCCTTGCTGAGCGAACTGTTGCAGGAGCGCGGCGTCACCCGTCGGGGTTGCGGTCGTTTTCGCGCCCACAGGGGACTTGCCAGGCGAGACGTGCGTGAGGAGCACTGCCAGCAGGCCCACGATGACGAGCGCGGCGGCGGTGGCGGCGAAGACCTGGATGCGGCGGCTCCAGATGGGGCGTTCTCGACGAGACATCGCTGGTTCTCCTACCGATTGACTCGCATGACGCATGGGGGCGCCGACTTTCCGGTTGCCGGTTGATGTGGCGCGCGACCAATCGCGGGCGAGCAAGAGGCGCGTAGGCGGCTCGCTCCGGGTGTAGAGGGCGTCCAGGTCGCGCGTGACTCGTTCGAGCGCCGGATCGAGGGATTCATCGCGCGGGCCGGCGTCGTGGTCAGTCGCGCCCATATCGTCAGGATCGCGATCATGTGTCATTGTACTGCTCCTTGAGCGCGTGCAGGATGCGCGTCAACTGTTTCTGGACGGCGGCCGGCGACTTGCCGACGACGGCGGCGATCGCCGGGGAACTGAGCCGCGCGGCGAATCGCAGCGCCAGCAGTTCGCGCTTCTCGGCGTCGAGCGCGGCCACCAGCTCGCGCAGCCGCGAGAGCGCCTCCGCGCGTAGCAGCGTCGCCTCCGGCTCGTGGTCGGCGTGGGGGTGGAGCGCCTCGGGCAGCGCGTCAAGGGTAATTCGCGGCGACGTGCGGCGGCGATGCGCGTCCACGACGGTGTTGCGGGCGATGCGGAAGAGCCACCCGCCAAAGGGCGCGGGTCCGGCCCGATAGCGGGGCAGGGCGTCCAGCGCGCGCAGGAAGACCTGCTGTGTGAGGTCGGCGGCGTCTTCGTCACCGGCGGTGTGCGCTCGCGCATAGCGATACACCCGCGTCACATAGCGGCCATACAGGGCGTCGAAGGCGCGCGGGTCACGCTGCGCCTCGGCGATCAGCGCCGCCTCGTCGTCCGCCGCCATCGCCTCGTCGTGGACCCTCACACTGGATGGGTCGTTCACCCCGCGCATCCCTTCCCTCGCCCGCGCCGCGTCTGGTTCCCCGCCGGCCCGTCAGCTATAGAAACGTGGCAGCGGCGAAACGCGGACATCGAAGTGGGGAAGAAGGTGTGAATGACGCGGGAAGGTAGCGGGTAGCGCGGAGGCGACACCTATGAGATTAGCGCCACTTTCACATGTCACTCTAGCCAGATTTACATTGCCTACTGAGTCGAAGCTACTCGCCGCCGGAGCAGCGGCTCGCGAATCGCTTGCGCGTCCAGCCGACTCGCGCCGAGAAACGTGACGAAGCGCGCGAAACCGCGACCCAACGCCTGGGCAAACGCCTCATCGCCGCCGAGCGCCGAATCTTCCAGCCACAAACCCAGGATGACGAGCGTGTTGGCCGTCCGGTCGAGTTTGCTGTCGAAACGCGCGACGAGCCGGTCGCCCCACAAAATCGGCAACGTGTAGTAGCCGAAAGTGCGCTGTTGCGCTGGCTTGTAGACCTCCCACATGTAGTCGAAGCCGAACAACACTTTGGCGCGCCCGCGTGCGCTGACGGGATCCAGCGGGGCGAGGAAGAGCACTTCTGGGGGGGCGCCGGTCTCCAACGGCGTCCACGCCTCCGGCACGCGCCCCGCGCTCACCTCGCACAGCGTCTCGGCGTCGCTCCCCAGCGCGTAGTGCGTCGCCTTCCAGCCCGCGATCCGCACCTCGATGAGGTCGCCGTCAGCCACCATCGCCTCTAACAGCTGCTTCGTCGCGCGCCGCGCTTCTCCGTACCCGCGAAACGACTCAGCCAATCGGTTCGGCCGCGACAGGCCGGAGAAGCTGACATCCTTTTTGATGAGGAAGCGGTCGGCCTGCTCCTCATCACTCTCGCGGATGAGACGCTCAGGCGCGACGGCTTCAGTAAGCGCATACACGCGCTCGAAGTTCTCGCGGTGGCGCGTCATCACCTCACCGGTGCGCCACAGATAATACAGGGCGAGCGCGCTATCCTTGCGGCCGCGATAACTCTGCGTGCGGGTGCGCGTCGCCATCGCGAAGTCGCGGTTGCTCACGGAGCCGCGCTCGGCCAAGATCGCTCGCATCTCGACGATTGCCTCAGCGTGATCGTGAGCCATCTGGCGAATGCGTGTGTTGCCATCGGCGCCGTCGCGCTCGCGACGCATGACCACGCGCCAGTGCGGCAGCTCGTCCATCGGCCGGACGGCCAGCCAGCCACCCCAGTCGAAGAACTTCCGCTGCCGATACGCGAGGTCTTCCCAGAGGCCAGGCGTGTACTCGAGGACGCGGCTGTGCAGCGCGATGTCGTGGCTACGCGCGACGATCCGCAGCGGGTCGAGTTGCAGATACTCCATAGCGCGCATGGCCTGCTCCGCGCCCTCGGCGCCGCGCCAGCGCCGACCGGGCCACAGGCCCTGCTTGCCGAGGATGAAGCGACGGGCTATTTCGATGGTGATCGTCTGCATGATGACCTATCGTAGCGGTGCGCCGCGTAACTCCGCGTGACTCCGCGTGACTCCGCGTTACCGTACCTCATGCCCAGGAGACGAGACGGGTGAGTTTACTCGCCCACTCCCTCGAACGCGCCGGCCCGCAGCGACACCGCCAGCCGCTCGATCTCCGGCGAGGGCGAGCGGTCCGCTTCGAGCGCCGGGGCGCAAGATCCACAAGTTGCCGCTCAAGACCTCACGGCTGTCGCTCCACGGCCTCCCACGTCCATCCACTCGTCGTGGCGTTGCTCCAATGAGCGGTTCAACGACTACCCATTGCTTGTGGTCAAGTATATCCCTGCTGCATTCCCCCGCTGGATACGACTTACCTTCCTATCATGAGATGGCTTCCCATCAGGGAAAGGGAACTCACAAGCGTCATGTTTATATATCCGCTGGTACTCACCTGCTTGATCTGGCATACTTTACGTGGGTGTAGTCGGCATGCTAGAACAGACAGAAGAAGAGTTCACTCAGGAAAGGTAGACGTACCTATGACACATCTTCCGAGGCGTAGCGCTTCCAGCGGCGACTTTCGCACAGACGCAAATGCTCATGTCGACAATATCTTGATGACGCCCATACAGGCGGAGAATCTTCAGAAAGCAGCTGAACAGTGGCAGGCACTCTTGATGCGCCAACAAGAGATCGCATTGCAATTGCAAAGCCTTGCCACGAATCAACGGGTAGTAGCCACTCAGTGGGGCGAAATGGGTGATCAAGAGTTGGCGGAAAAGGCAAGAGAACTTGAGATAACCCTTCATGGTCTGGTCCGGCAAGCCTTGCTCTTGGAAGAGCGGACTCTGATGAAAATCGACGCTGCGCTGACTGAGGTGGACTCAGCGCTTAGATAGCAGTGACAGGCATTGTCGAACGCGCTTCCGAGAGACGTTTCTGCTTGCCGGAGACTATTATGTGGTTCGCGCACAATCGCGATCGTGATCGTCAATGCCGACTGGCATTGATTAGCACTGATATGCCCCGCCTGTTTATTTGTATTTGGCAACTTGTTTCGTTATGCACATACTGAATTGCCTCATCGCCGTTAGTTGATCTAATCTGTCACGTC
>DATEGV010000034.1:0-10906 GCA_035279925.1 Ktedonobacterales bacterium
CCCCCTGCAAAATCTGGACGGCCTCGGCCATCTCCAGCGCGTTGCCGATCGCGCGTCCCAGCGGCTGATCCATCGCCGTGAGCGCCGCCGCCGTGCGCACGCCCGCGTCCTCGCCGATGCGCACCATCGTCCGGGCCAGCCGCCGCGCGTCCTCCAGCGTCTTCATAAACGCGCCGGAGCCTACCTTCACATCCAGCAACAGGTGGCTCGGCCCCACCGCCAGCTTCTTGGACATGATACTGGCCGCGATGAGGGGGATACTGTCTATCGTCGCCGTCACATCGCGCAGCGCGTACATCTTGCCGTCCGCCGGCGCCAGATCGCTGGATTGCGCGGAGAGCGCCAGGCCATGCCGCGCCAGCAGGTCCAGAAACTCCGCCGAGCTGAGCGCCATGCGCAGACCGGCGACCGATTCCAGCTTATCCACCGTGCCGCCCGTATGCCCCAGCCCGCGCCCCGTCATCTTCGCGACCGGCAGCCCGCACGCCGCGATCAGCGGAGCCGCCGCCAGCGTCACCTTGTCGCCGACGCCGCCGGTGCTGTGCTTATCGGCCACCGGCGCGACGACATCGCGCACCCGCATCTCCGTGCCCGAATGGAGCTGCGCCAGCGTCAGCGCGACCGTTTCGGCGGCGTCCATCCCCCGCCAGACGACCGCCATCATAAACGCGGCCATCTGGTAGTCCTTCACCTCGTCGTTGACGTAGGCTTGCGCTAGCCACTCGATCTCGTCCGCGCTCAGCGCCTGCCCATCCCGTTTGCGCCGGATGAGGTCAATCACGTTCATACGGCGGGAGCCTCGCGCGTCAGCCCGCAGCGGCGGCAACGCTGGGCCGCGCCCCGCTCCCGCTCCTCGATCCCGCCGTCCTGAAGCAACACCACCGCGCGCACATCGTGCCACTTGTGGCCCTTGCTGGCGCACTTGCGCGCGCCGCGCTTGTCCAGGCCGGAATTCGCGAACTCACCGGCCACCCGGCCCCAGAATCCAAGGTCGCGCAGGCCCATGCTCTACGTCCTCTCCCCAAATACGCGAACATCATCGAAGGATGGCCACTGGGCTTCAGCCCGCTTCCCGTGCCGTGCGCCGGCCCTTCAGGGCCGCGACGCCGGAGCCATCCGCGCGGGCTACTCGTGGACTCGCTCGCGAATCCACGGCGCGCTCCCCGGCAGGTGGGCGCGCAGCGCCGCGACCAGCCCATCGAAATCCGGCAGATCATCGCGATACGCCACCCACGAGCGGTGCAGCCCGCGCTCGCCGACACGCTTATACACGGTCACGCTCACCGATGTGCCGTTCTTGAAGACTTCCTCTTTGACCTTGGCGATACCGTCCCACCCGATCATCACCGGCTCGCCGCCGCGCTCCGTCCGCGTCACCCCGTCGCCGTCCAGCGTCAGCGTGAAGGGAACCGGCGCGACCACCCGCAGATACCACACAAAGCAGCCGATGAAGACCACGCCGATCACGGTGCTCACCACAATCGAGCCGCCCTCGTGCAGCGCGATGGCGAAGAAGACCGCCGCCGCCAGCGCCACGCCCGCGCCGGTCAGCCAGCGTTTGCGCACACTCACGCCAGGGCTCACCCAACTGGACGGCGGCTCGACGGCGGTGGCTTGCGCGGACTCTCTGTTCTCCATGCGACAGCAATCCTGATTCTGACTCTGGCAAGGAAACGCGCTCGATACTGCGCTCATTGTATCAGGCCAACTGAGGCGCGGCAATCGGTCCCGCTCACAACTTTACGTAATGCGACACGTATATACTGTTGGGAGTTTGCGTGGGCATTGTGCCGCCGTCGTGACCGGCGGCACGTCTTGTGCGTACTCTCCTACAAGGCCAAAAGTGGCTTGTGGAGCGGCCTGGCGCCGTGAGCAATCCAATTGGCCTATGCGACGAAAAGCCTTGTTGCCAGTTGTATAATTGTCAACGACGACGATTACGTCACAGAATCGTCATTGATGGACGCGCGCACTTCAGAACAATGCGCGCGGACTGGCAGAGGGGCGCAAGGGAGAACGAGCGGCGCGTCGAGCGCCGGTACGGGTCGCGGCTGATCTCTTCGAGAGATGAGCGCATGCGACACTCCCAGCGCCCCTTGCCGTGAGGAAGCGTCTCACAGGGAGACGCACTGCTTAGGAGGTTATGGCTGTGGGGCTGCTAGAACGGTTGGGGTTTCCCAACGGGCAGGCGACCAAGGTCATTGATGGTCAGCACCCGGAGCGGATCCCAGCTGGCGCAAATGTAGTGAAGCCCGACATGCTGCCTCTTCCCGACGATGATGGCGGGAAGCGAGCGCACTGCAAGCGCAATGTCCTCGTCGCGCTGAGCGGCAAGGACCTCGACGGCGAGGTCGTCACAATGGCCTGCAACGTTGCCAAGATGAAGAAGGCCAGCGTCTTCGCGGTCTATGGCATCGAGGTTCCGCGCAAATTGGCGATTGACGCTGAGATGCCGGAGGAGACCGTTGCCGCGCAGCGTGCGCTCGAACGCGCGTCGAGCGTCGCCGATCAACTCAAGATGCGTGTCGAGCAGGAGATCATCCAGTCACGCCACTTCGGGCAAAGCGTCGTGGACGAGGCGGAGGCGCACGATTGCGCGCTGGTGATCCTGGGCCTGCCCTACCAACTGGGTATGGCTGGCCACTTCGATCTGGGCGACATGGCCGACTTCATCCTCAAGAACGCGCCCTGCCGGGTCTGGCTGGTGCGTGGGCAGCCGCCGGAGATGGCCGAGGCGCCGTCGGATGCGGATGAGTCGGAGCGCATCCCCGTGGCGCGCTAGCGTCGCGCCTGATGGCGGGCGGCGTCTCTTCCCTGGAACTGTGGGAGGAGGCGCCGTGTTGTGTGTTCACTCCCCCAGCCCGGCCAGCTCGCGCTTCGGCTCGCGCCCCATCAGCGTCGTCACCGCCTCGCGGATCGCCTTGCCCTCGAAGAGGACGCGCCCGATCTCCCGCGTGATCGGCAGCTCCACCCCCAGGTCCGCCGCCATCTCCAGCGCCGCCCGCGTCGTCGTCACCCCCTCCGCCACGGTCTTGCGTTCCGCCAGCACCTCCGCCAGTGGTCGCCCCTTCGCCAGGTCCAGACCCAGCGCGCGGTTGCGGCTCAGTGGACTGGAGCAGGTCGCGATCAAGTCGCCCAGCCCGGCCAACCCCGCCAGTGTCAGCGGATTCGCGCCCGCCGCCAGCGCCAGTCGCGAGATCTCCGCCAGCGCCCGCGTCATAAACGCCGCCTTCGCGTTGTCGCCATAGAGCAGGCCGTCGCAGGCGCCGACGCCGAGCGCGATGATGTTCTTGAGCGCGCCGCCAAGCTCGACCCCGATCACGTCGTCGCTCGTGTACACTCGAAAGTCGGGCGTGTTGAGCGCCGCCCGCGCGCGTTCCGCCGCCGCCTTGTCCTCCGCCGCCACCACCGCCGCCGAGGGCAGCCCCTGCGCGATCTCCTTGGCCAGATTCGGCCCGCTCAGCGTCGCCACCGAGACGGTCGCCGGCAGCTCCTGCGCGAGCACTTCGGTGAGCCGCAGATGCGTGCCCAATTCCAACCCTTTGCTGCCGCTGACGACACACGCGCCCGGCGCCAGCAGGGGAGCCAGCGCCCGCGCGTTCTCCCGCGCCTGCTGTGAAGGTGTCACGAAGAGGATGATGTCGCGTCCAGCCACGGCCTGGGCCAGGTCAGCCGTCACATAGAGATTCGCGGGGAGGGGAAAGCCGGGCAGATAGGCGCGGTTCTCGCGCTGCCACTGCATCTCCATCGCGCGTTCGGGCCGATGCTCCCAGAGCATCACCTCCTGCACCGGCGAGGCAGACGCGCCCGCGGAGTACGCCGCGCGCACCTGTTCGAGCGCGATCAGCCTGGCTAGCGTCGTTCCCCACGCGCCCGTCCCGATCACCGCGATATGCGACATGCCCGCCTCCTCATGCTCCGCTCGCCAGGCGTCTCTCCACGGTTGCGCCGCGCACTGCATTATATGGCGCGAGAAGCGCGCGCGGCACGGATGAAGTTCTGTCCCGCGCGGCCGCCGTGTTGCCGCCATGTTACAATGGAGGAGCGACGGCATTGACGCCACCGACCGGACAGCGGAGAGAGGAACGCGCTCGTGATCGAACAGTACACCGACCACTGCGAATACCTGCTGTTCGAGCGCCTGGCCGCCGTTCCCGACCTCACCCACGCCGTCTTCACGCGGCGCGGCGGCCACAGCAACGCCCCCTTCGCCGGGCTCAACGCCAGCTTTACCACCGGCGACGACCCCGCGATCGTGCGCCGCAATAAAGACGCCATCGTCGCCGCGCTGGGCATGCCGCTCGTCGGCGCGAAACCCGTCCACGGCCACGGCGTCGTCTGCGTCGAGCGCGATATGCTGGGCCACACGCCGCTCGAAGATGACGGAACCTGGCCGGCCACGCTGCAAGCGACACTTCGCCACATACCAGCCGACGCGATGCTCACGGATGTGCCGGGATTCGCCCTCTGTTGGGCCTATGGCGACTGCGCGCCGATCCTGCTCTATGATCCGGTCCATCACGCCATCGCGATGGTCCACGCCGGCTGGCGCGGCACCGCGCAGGCCATCGCAATGCACGCCGTCGCGGCGATGACGCGGCGCTACGCCACACGCCCAGCGGACCTGCTCGCCGGGATCGGGCCGGCCATCGGCGACTGTTGTTACGCGGTTGGCGACCACGTCTACGCCGACTTCGCCGCTAACCCCTTCGCCTTTGCGCACGCCGCGTTCGTCGAGGCCCCGCCGAATGGTCGCTCCTCGTCGTCGGCGCGCTGGCTGCTGGATATCGCCGGCTCCAACGAGCGCCAGCTTCTCGCCGTGGGCGTCGCGCCCGAACACATCGAGCGGTCCGGCTACTGCACCGGCTGCCGCACAGACCTCTTCTACTCGAACCGGCGCGAGCCGTCTCCCAGCGGGCGCTTCGCCGTCGCCATCGGCCTGCGCGCCCCATCCTCGCGGTCCAAACGGACGCCGATCACGGAAGGAGCGCCGCGATGACTCTGAAGGAGAACGCGCGTCTCCTGCGCAAGCGCGTCGCGGCGGCCGCACAGCGCGCCGGCCGGCAGTCTGAGGATGTGCGCGTCATCGCCGTCACCAAGACCGTTCCCGTGGAGACGCTGCGCGCGGCGCACGCGCTGGGATTCACCATCTTTGGGGAGAACCGCGTCCAGGAGGCCGAGGAGAAGATCGCCGCGCTGCGCGAACTGGACCTGCGCTGGGAGCTGATCGGCCATCTGCAAACCAACAAAGCCGCGCGGGCGCTCCAACTGTTCAATCGCATCCAGAGCCTCGACAGCCTGCGCTTGACGGAGACGCTCAACGCGCGCGGACGGGAAAACTCCTGGGTTGTGCCGGTGCTTCTGGAGGTCAACGTGGCTGGTGAGCCGAGCAAAACCGGCTTCGCCCCGGAGGAGCTGCGCGAGGCGGCGCGTGTCGTCGCGGATTGCGGCTGGCTGCGCGCGGAGGGCCTGATGACCGTCGCGCCGCTGACGACCGACCCGGAGGCGGCGCGCCCGCACTTTCGCCGGCTGCGTGAGCTGCGCGACGAGTTGGCCGAGCAGGCGCCGCTGGCGCAGGGTGAGTGGCGCGAGCTTTCGATGGGGATGACCGACGACTTCGAGGTGGCGATTGAGGAGGGCGCGACGATCATTCGCGTTGGCCGCGCGCTCTTTGGCGAGCGTCCCCTCGCGTGATACACTGCGACGATGAGTGGGGCGGCGCGTGGTGGCCGCGGAGATGGAGTGGAGCGGGAATATGCAGGCGGGCGATCTTCTCTTTGGGCGGCGCATCCGGCAGAATCACTCGCTGGAACACGCGACGGTGACGATCCTGGCGCGCGCGCTGCCTCGGCTGGCCGTCAGCGCCCGCTCGAACTCGCGCGGCTTCACCATCTTCGCCGATCTGGACGCGCCGCTGGTCGAGCGTTGCTGCCATGAGGCGCTGGGGCGGCTGCGTTCCGGCGAAACGAAGCTCGCGATTCACCCGAACTGCGGTACCAACCTCGCCGTCGGCGCCTCCCTGGCGATGCTTGGCTCGCTCTTCGGGCTCACCGCCGTCCGGCCGCGCACGCGCGTCATCTCCGCGCTCGCCAGCTCCGTCGCGGGGATCGTCGTGGCGCGTCCGCTGGGCAAGGTCGTGCAGCGGCATGTCACGACGCTCGCCGATCTGAGCGACGTGCGCATCATCTCCGTGCGCCGCAAGCGCCTGTTCGGGCGGCGCGTCGTCGAGGTCATCACGGGAACATCCGGCGCGTAACGGCCGCGCCGGCGGTGGGATGACGAGGCGCCGGCGCGTCGTGGGAGGCAACAATGCACACTGGCGTCGTACATCTACTGGCTCAGGCGTTCTTCGGCGTTCTGACCATCTTCCTGTTGATTCGGGTGATCTGCTCGTGGATTCCGGTGGGCGTCGAGAATCCGATCATTCGCTTCTTTACCAACGTCACCGACCCCATCCTCATGCCGATACAGCGCCGCCTGCCGCACATGGTCGTCTGGATCATGGACGTCGGCATCGTGATCGCGTTCTTCTTCGTCTGGTGGATCATTGGCATGGCGCAGTTCCTGATCCTCCAAGCCCTGCCCCCGAACTGGTAAGGTTCGCGTCCTCAGTCCTGGAATCGCGCGAGCCATGTCTCGTCCGGCTCCTCGCTCTCCGTTCCCGTGTACTCCGGGACATCGTACAGGTCCGCCGGGGGCGTGTACATGCGCCCATCGTACTCTTTGGGCGTCGTGAGGGCGCGGACCGGGCGGCTGGCATAGACCTCAGCGTCGAAGACCGGCGGCGTATAGATGCGCGACTCCGGCGCGTCCGTGGCGCCCGGCGTTGGCGGCGTATCGCTCGCGGTGGTGTCGGTGCGCGTCTGCCGGCTGGCGTAGCGCTTCGGCACGTCGGTGACGTCCGGCGGCGCGAACCATCCGTTGGCGGGAATCGCGAGATTCGGCACTGTATCCTCGCGGACGCGCGTCGCGCCGCAGCGGCCACACAAGCTCCCCGTGCTTGGGAGCTTCGCGTCACACTGCCAGCACCGTTTCGCCAACTGATCCGCTTCCCGACGCCAGAACGCAGCCATCATGCTCTCCCTTTTCACTACCAGGCATCCGACCCATGCGGGATCACCGTGCGGAGCCTGGTTCTGGCAGGAGGCATGCCCACATCATCGCGAAGTGAGGTGTTTGTGTAATCAAAGTGGACATAATGAGAGGGCGTATGTGTGTGTCACGACGCGGGTGGTGGCTCAGCCGTCATGGTATCGTGGCGCGCTTATGCCAACTCTGGATATGCGCTCGCGGGCATGAATGGCCGGCGCACGGGACGAGGCGCGGGCTGAAGCCCTTCGCAATTCCCAACAATGTGCGCGGATTTGGTATTATTCGCGAGCGGGCAGTGGCGGGCGGGGCGGAGAGATGACCTCGCCCCAGAGATAGAAGATGCCCCAGTATGTAGACCCGCCAAACAGCGCGCCATGCACGACGATGAACGAATCGTTCCGCGCAATACGCGAGTCCACAAGCCCCCAGATCCCAAAGAGCAGAAGTCCGACGCACACTGCCTCATACAGTAGTAGAGCGCAACGTCGGTCACGCTCTGAATTGTACCCCCCGTAAAGTGGCCCACGGGCAAGTCGCCCGTGCGAAAACTTTGGCCCGCAGACGAACAATACTGGCCCGAGTACGACCGACACCACACCGAATTGTTCGGCGTGATGTAAGTAGTACACAATCGCCACGCCAGTGAGGAGGGACAGCGCAAAATAACAGATAACGGGATGCCGCGCGAGCAGCACTGTCAGCTTGCGGAGGCCCTTCACACGGGGCCGGTATGCGCTATCTTCACCCATCATGGCGGCCTATGCCTCGCTTGCCGTTACTCTCTGTCCCTCCGCGTAACTCCGCGTGCCTCCGCTTGCCTCTGCGCTACCCGTATCTGTTCGTCTCCGGCTCCCCCTTCCCCAGTGGGGAAGGGGGCTGGGGGGTTAGGTTCCTACGGCCCGCCCTCAATGCTATACTGCCGGTAGCACGAACCCGTCGCCACCAGCAGCGCCATGCGCGTCAGCCCAGCGGGCGTGGGTGGGCTGAGCAGCGGACGTGAGCCGCCGAAGAGTATCGGTACGCCGCCGACCGGCGCCAGCGGCCACATGTTGAGTTGCTGGAGGTCCGCCTGATTCGCGCATCCGCTGGTGTAGAGATAGTGCCGGCCCGCGTAACTGATGCGCACGGGAAGCCGCCCCATCAGCGGCGTCACGTAGCCGAAGTGGTCCGCCACACGCGGCGTATAGATGGCGACCCCTGCCAGAACAACCACGACCAGCAGTGTTCCCAGCGCGACCAGCAGCCCCGTTCGCCGCCTATTCGAGCGCATCGTCGCCTCGCCTTCATTCCCCGCGCGCCGGTGATCACGTGTCCGATTGTTAGGTTGTCCTTGGCGCGCAAGTAGTTGTCCTCATCCCCCAGCCCCTTCCCCTCGCGAGGGGAAGGGGAGCCAGCGTCGCGACCTTCGGGCCAGGGTTCCCCCTCGCCTGCGCACAGGAGAGGGGGTCAGGGGGTGAGGACAACTCCGCGTGCCTCCGCGTGACTCTGCGTGCCTCTGCGTGCCTCTGCGTTACCCGTACCCTATCCTCCCCCACACGCCGCCCGCCGCGCCAAGGTGACGCCGGCCCCTATGCGGAGAGCTGACCCGCCGCGCGCTCGATCCGCGCCACCCGCGAGCGGTCCATGCGCAGCAACGCCAGCG
The DNA here is from genome assembly GCA_035279925.1 of Ktedonobacterales bacterium. Taxonomy (GTDB): domain Bacteria; phylum Chloroflexota; class Ktedonobacteria; order Ktedonobacterales; family JADMIN01; genus DATEGV01. The sequence goes on from DATEGV010000034.1 coordinate 8,735, forward strand.
GGATGAGCGAGAGCAGGAACATCGCCGCCACGAACGGGAACATGGCGGTATAGCCGATGCCCGTAATCAACGCGCCGGCGATCAGTACCGAGAGTGGCGACGCCACCGACGTGACCGTGCTGAGCAGGCCCGTGTACAGGCCCATCTGATCGGGGAAGACCAGGCGCGTCAGCAGCGGATAGGAGCTTGCCGTCTGCGCCGCGTTGCCCACGCCCGCGATGGTCAGAATGATATAGAGCAGCACGATATTCGTCGTAAAGATGCCCGCGATCGCCGCGCCGGACATCAGGATCATCCCCAGCAGGAACACGCGCTTCAGGCCGATGCGGTCGCAGAGGTTGCCGAACGGCACGTTGAAGATCGCGCTGCTCAAAAGCAGGATGAACGAGAGCGTGAGCGCCTGCGTGTCGGTGAAGTGGGCGGCGTGGCGCGCGTAGTTGGTGAGATACGGCGTGATCGCGTTGATGCCGAACCAGAGAAAGAACTGTGTCGCGAAGTAGAGCTGTATTTGGCGATCAACCTTGAGGCCATCCCAGTAGTCGCGGACGGTGTAGCGGTGCGTGCGGCGCGGGCCGGCAAGCTCACGTGGCTCGCGCACCCGCAGCATCGTCGGGATGAACGTCGTCGCCAGCAGCGCCGCGCAGAGCGCGAACAGGATGATGAACGGCAGGCCCAGAAACGCGGCGGTCAGCAGGATGATCGCCTGCCCGGACGCGCCGATGGCCTGGAAGATTCCATTGACGCGGCCACGTTGCCGCGCCGGAGTGATATCCGCCAGCAGCGCGTTGTACGGGTCGTACATCAGATTGAACGTGACCGAGAAGAGGAAGACGCCGAGCGCCACCAGCCCCAGAACCAGCGCCGCGTGGGGATAGTTGGCGTGGGGGTGCTTGTTCTCGGCGACGACGTGGAAGAGGATGGGCGCCAGCGGCGTGAGAACCAGGAACAGAACGCAGATCGGCAGGAAGCGCGCGATGAAGGGACGGCGGCGGCCCAGGCGGCGCGTCCACGTGCGGTCGCTCCACGCGCCTACCAGCGGCTGCAAGATCGCGCCCTCCGCGGAGTGGCTGGCGGAGAGCAGCCCATTGGGGATCACCGGCATGCCCAGGTTGTCGAGCATGATCGGCAGGATGAAGTTGTTGAAGGCGTAGAACGCGCCGGAGCCGAAGTTGCCGCTGGAATACGCCAGCGCGCCACGTGTGCTCAGTTCCGGCGCCTCCGGCACGGAGACCGCCGCCGCGTCTATCGCGCCGTCGCCGGGCTCCCGCGCATCGCCCGAAGCCGCTTCAGTCGCCGTCGTCGGTGGTTCGCTCGTCGTATCGCTCACGCGCCCGCTCCCTCTCGCTCGTCTGGCCGTCCGGTTGGGGTCGTGTGGCGCAGTCTAGCAGAAAGGGGAGCGCGCTACAAGCGCGAGACGCATACTGTGTCGCACCACACTTTTGTAGCTTGTCAGCCTGTGAGGCGACGAGGACGATAGTTTCCAACGGTATGATCCGACGGCGTATCAGGCGCCTCCAGATGGGCGATATTCGCCCGGCGCACGGCCCGCTCCGCTAAGTATCGCCGAGGCGCGCAGGAAGAAGCTGTACTCCAAGGCTACTGCTCCCGCACACGCGGGGAGAAACGGCGCAACATTGATCAGGTCCTCCAACCGTATCCCGCCAAGCATCCAGTTCGGATAGGTCGGGATGAGGAACGTCACGACGAGGCCCAAGATGCTGACGAGTCCAGCCGCAAGTAGCCCACCGAGCCAGGCGAACTGGCGTCACTGGACGCTCGAGGAGAGGCCCTGCGTCAGGGTGAGCAGCGCTGCCAGGCTCGCGACGGCCCACAGCAGCAACACATCTGGTCCGGGATCTTGGTCGTGCGCGGTCTGCAGGTCCACCACTCGCCAATGCATGGGAGTGAAGCCGGGTGTGGTGTTGAGGCGAGTATAGGCCAAAGGACTCAGATTGCATACTACAATAGGTCGGCGCGACACCGTATCAGAACCTAATCTCCGATCCAGCTTGTCCTCAGCCCCTGCCTCCCGCTAGGCAGGGCGAGAGGGGGAATCAGACCCGGAACATCGCGACGCTAACTCCCCTTCACCTCGCGAGGGGGTACCGCGGCGCTCACGGCGGGGTTCCCCCTCTCCCACAGGAGAGGGGGTGAGGTCCAGCACCGGAGCGT
>DATEGV010000035.1:0-7650 GCA_035279925.1 Ktedonobacterales bacterium
GGTCACGCGATAGTCGTCGTAGGTGCGCTCAACATGCGAGAGCATTTGGGTCCGATGGCTGGAATGAAGCAAGTATTTGATTCACGATTGTCCGATCAGCGGATACCCAGTTTCGCGGCAGGGGTGTCGGCGTAGGTAGCACGCCAGGAAAACCGCCTGAGTGACTCGGCCCGATCACGCCGGGGATTGTGAATGAGACCCGGAACTGGGCGTTCCCAGTCTCGAAGTACCAGACCGCCGGCTCATCATGCGTCGCGGGGATCCCGTTAAACGAACCCGTCTGGCGCGCCGACCACGACCCTCCACAATACAGGTGGTGGTCGCAAGCGGTCTCTGTGTTTATAAGATGGGCGGAGATACCCACTTGTGCACTCCCGTTTCCCTGCGAGAGGTTGCGTAGGCCAACGAACTCCGTTGGCTCGGTGGAGCTGCAGGTGCGGTCCGCAATGGTTTCGTTGTCGGTTTCGATACTGACCGCCCAGTCACGTGGCAGTCGTACCCCAAAAAGTCCCTCAGGATCTCGATACCCCAGCCAGTTCGCGGGAACGGTGGCGTTCGCGCCGGGGCTGGGGTTCGACGCCGACCCGACACCGTGGAGCACCACCGCGACAATCCCGGCGACCACGGCCACGACCAGCAATATGGCCAGCAAGCGGCTGCGACGCCCTCTCGGTCTCCGCTCCTGCCGAGGCGCGCCGGGAGACGCCGCCAGTCCGGCTTCGGGCGATGACATACACTCCCCTCCTGTTCGACCCAGTATACAGCAGGAAGGAGGCGCTCACAATAGAAGTGTCATCGCTCTCGAGCGCCAATATCCGAGCGCCAGCGAGCGCCCTCAAAGCGCACACGGCCGACGTTCGCGTACACACGCTCGCGCGCGGCGGCGACGGATGGGCCAAGCGCGACCAGCGTCAGCACGCGGCCGCCAGAGGTTGTGAGGCGACCATCGGCGGTGAGGCGCGTACCGGCGTGGAAAGCGAGGATGTCGTGGTCAAGCGTGTCCAGCCCGGTGATTTCGTGGCCGGTGGTGTAGGAGCCAGGATAGCCCGCCGACGCGAGGACCACCCCACACGAGGCGTCGGACGACCAGCGTGGCGGTTGAACGTGGGAGAGGTCGCCCCGCGCCGCCGCATCCAACACTTCGAGCAGGTCGCTCCGCAGCCGGGGAAGCAGCGCCTGAGTCTCGGGATCGCCGAAGCGGGCGTTGAACTCCAGTACGTAGGGGCCATCCGCCGTGAGCATCAGACCCGCGTAGAGCAGGCCGCGAAAGGGCGCGCCCGCGGCGGCGAGCGCACTGACCGTCGGCTCCAGAATGCGTTCGCGCACGTCCTCCAGCAGGGCAGGCGTCGCGAAGGCGGGCGGACTGTACGCGCCCATGCCTCCCGTGTTGGGTCCGTCGTCGCCATCTAACGCGCGCTTGTAGTCGCAGGCCGGCGCGAACGGGAGCACGGTCGCGCCATCGGTGACGGCAAAGAGCGAGAGCTCGCGGCCTTCGAGTAACTCCTCGATTAGAACTTCGTCGCCAGCCGCGCCAAGGCGATGCGCCAGCATGAATTCATCCAGCGCGGCGCGAGCCTCCGTGGGAGTGCGCGCGATAACGACGCCCTTGCCGGCGGCGAGTCCGCTCGCCTTGACGACCACAGGGAAGCGTTCACCACTGGCCGTGTACTTGTCGAGATAGGCGACGGCGTCGGCGTGCTCGCGGAACGTGATTGAGCGGGCGGTTGGGACGCCAGCCTCGGCCATCAGCCGCTTCGCCCACGTCTTACTGCTCTCGATGCGCGCGGCGGCGGCGGTTGGCCCGAAGGCGCGCAGCCCACGCGACGCGAACACGTCTACGATGCCGCCGCCCAGCGGGTCGTCCGGCCCGACCACGGTCAGCTCAATGTGGTTGCGCGCGGCCCATTCCGCGCACGCCGCGAAGTCCATCGGGTCGAGCGGGACGTTCTCGGCGAGCGCGGCGGTGCCGCCGTTCCCCGGCGCGCAGTAAAGCGCCGAGACCTGGGGTGAACGCGCCAGCGCCCAGCACAGCGCGTGCTCGCGCGCTCCCGAGCCGATGACAAGCACTCGCATGCGCGCGGCCTCCTCCAGATGCGTTGGATACGACGCGACCGTGATGGCGGCGACGGCTCGTCTACCAGTTGGGATGGCGCTTGAGCGCGGGTGGCTGCATCATGGGCAGGAAGTGGAACGCCTCGGCGTACTCGACGCCAATCTCCTGCCCGACGAGTCGCGCTCGCATGCGAATGCGCTCGGCCAGCCCCTCCGTGCGAATCTGGCTGGTGTGGCGCAGCAGCGCCTCGATCTTCTGGTCCATCGTCTCGGTGATGTCCACGTAGTAGTTGGGGTTGTCGGTCCCGAAGAAGTACACGTTGTGGACGCGATGCTCGGTCAGGCCTTCGGTGAGTTGTTCGGGATAGTACATGTGGTCGCGGGCGGCGGCAACGGCGTCCAGAGTCGTCATGCCGACGGCGCGGTGATCAGGATGAATCTGGTAGCGCTGCCACGGATCGAAGGTGAGCACCACATCCGGCCGGCCCCGGCGCAGTACGAGGGACAACTCGCGCCGGAAGGGGATGTTGACCTCGACCTCGCCATCGTGGCGCCGAAGAAACGTCACCTCCTCCACACCCAATACCTTCGCGGCGTCAAGTTGTTCCGCTTCGCGCGTCGCGGCAAGCTGCTCTGGGGTGGCGTTCCGGTCGTCGCTGCCCTTGTCGCCGCTGGTGGCCAGGACGTACTGCGCGCGGTAGCCATGCTTCACGAAGCGGGCAATTGTGCCGGAGCAGATGAACTCGGCGTCGTCGGGATGGGCGAAAACCGCCATGACACGGGGGCGGGTATCCTGTGCTGTCGCGTCAGACATGTGTTGACCGGTCCTCCAGGTTTCGAGAGTCTGTTGGTGTCGCCACCATCATTGGCAGCATACCAGCCGCGCTTCGCCCGCCGCAAGCACGGTTCGCGCGCCAGCCCGACCTGTACGGATGTTCATTGCGGCATGGAATCTGCCAGCGATATACTTCCCCAAGGAAAGTGTTACAACATGCCGTCTGAGAGCAGGGGATGGACGTAGATACCGCGACATTTCGCGCCGTGATGAGCCGCTTCGCAACCGGCGTAACGGTTGCCACCACATGCCAGGGAGAACAACGTATCGGCATCACCGTCAATGCGTTCACCTCCGTTTCGCTCGACCCGCCACTCGTGCTGATCTGCATCGAGCGCGCATCAGTGGTCCATGACATGTTCGTGAAGAGCGGCGTCTTTGCGGTCAATTTCCTCTCCGCCGATCAGGAAGCCATCTCAACGGGGTTCGCCGCCAGCACGCCTGAACGCTACGAGAACTTCTGCGGCGTCGCCTCCCATCCCGTCGTGACTGGCGCGCCCGTCTTCGATACGTGCCTGGCGTTTGTGGATTGCCGGGTAGTCAATACCTACGACGGCGGCGACCATAGTATCTTCCTGGGCCGGGTGGTCGCGCTGGCCAACGGCGAGGGTCTGCCGCTGCTGTACTATCGCAGCCGCTACCTGCGCACCCAGGAGCAGCCGACATGAGCGGCGGGCGTGACCGCGCGCTGATGCGCGTCCCAGCGCCGCTCCCACCGGATGAGGCGCGCGCGGAGCGGCAGTATGCGCTTGACCGGCTGCACGGAGAGATGCGCGCCTGCCAGCGATGCGTGGACGCTGGCTATCTCACGCGGGCAGGTGGGATCGCCGGCTTTCGCGGGCATATCAGCGACCGCTATATGCTCATCGGACAGGCGCCGGGACGGCTCTCGGTGGCCGAAGGACGACCGTTTGCCGGCCCTAGCGGGAGAATGTTGGACCTGTGGCTCCAGCGCGCGGGCTTCGCGCCGGACGCGCTCCATCGCGAGGTCTATCTCTCCGCGATGACGAAATGCGATCCGGGCAAGCACCCGACGGGCAATGGCGACCGTAAGCCATCGCCGGCTGAGGTAGCGTTGTGCCGTCCGTTCCTGGAGCGCGAGCTCGAACTGGTGCGGCCGCGCGTCCTCATGCTGGTCGGCGGCATGGCGATTGAGGCGTTTCTTGGCCCGGCGCGGCTGGACGATGTGGTGGGCGCGTCGTACGAACGTTGCGGCGTCCAACTGTTGCCGCTGCCGCACCCGTCCGGGGTGAGTCGCTGGCTGAACGACGCGGGCCATCAGGCGATGGTCGCGCGGGCGCTGGAACGTCTCGCCGTGTGGCGGCGGGACATTGAAGCTGAGGCGAAAGGAGAGCGGGTATCGTGAGCGAACTGACAGCGGACGAGCAGAAGGCGCCAATGGGGCCAAAGCGCGTGCTCATCATCATGGCGCACCCAGACGACGGCGAGTTCTCGGCGGGTGGTACCCTCGCGCGGTGGGCCGCCGAAGGGCGCGATGTCCATTATTGTCTCGTGACGGACGGGCAGGTGGGCGACGCCGGCGACAACGAGATCACCAGCGAGGAGCTGGCGCGGGTGCGACAGCGCGAGGCGCAGGCGGCGGCGGACGCGCTCGGCGTCCAGAACAAAGTCAGGTTCCTGCACTACTGGGATTCCAAGTTGGAGCCAACGCTCGAGCTGCGTATGGACATCGCCCGCGTCATTCGCGAGGTGCGGCCCGATGTGGTGATCTGTCAGGACCCGACACGCCGCTGGAGCGGGCAGGGCTACATCAACCACCCTGACCACCGCGCCGCTGGCGAGGCGTCGCTCTCGGCGATCATGCCGCTGGCGAGCACGCGCCTGGCGACTCCGCAGCTTGCCGCCGAGGGCCTGGCGCCGCATAACGTCAAGGAGATCTACATCTCCGGCGCGGAACCGGCGGACCGCTTTGTGGATATCGGCGGCTACCTGGAGAAGAAAGTGGCGGCGTTGAAGGCGCACGCCAGCCAGATGCGCGACTGGGACCCGACGCAGGGGGTGGAGCAGTGGGCGCGCGAGACGGGCAACGCCGCCAAGCGCCACGGCCACGATATGACGTTCGCGGAAGCCTTCAAGTACGTGCGGCTGGAAGAAGATTAGGACTCGGCCAGACGGCGCATCTTGAGCTCATGGGCGCCCTTCTTCAGGGTGCCCAGTGCGACCGTGGCGCAGGTAGGTCGCGTCATCACGACTTCACGCCCCAGGTCGTCTATCAGCGTCTCAAAGCTGAGGTTGTCCACCTCGTCGAGCGTCAGGCCGCGCACAAGCTCCGTCACATAGGACGCCGCCGCCATACTGATCGTGCAGCCCTCGCCCTCGAAGGTCACGTCCTCGACGCGCCCGTCCGGTCCCACTTTGGCGAACATCTCAACGCGGTCGGCGCAACCCGGGCTACCCCCGGTCAGATGAATATCGGCGTCGAGCAGGACGCCCTTATTGCGCGGATTTTGATAATGGTCCACCAGAAATTCGATAGCTTCTTGCCGGTCCATTGGCATAGAGTCGCTCGCTTTCACAGCCAGTTCTTCGCGAAAAACGGCGAGCGGCGCGAACGGCGCAAACCGTCCATCGCCACTCACCTCAATGTTCCCCTACAGTATACCGCGTGGCGGCGCTCGCTACTTTTCGATGGGCGCGCCGACAAGGTTGCCCCATTCGGTCCACGATCCGTCGTAGTTGCGGACGCTGGGATAGCCCAGCAGCTGCGTGAGGGCGAACCACGTGTGGGCGCTGCGCTCGCCGATGCGGCAGTAGGTAATCACCTCTTTGTCAGGCGTGATGTCCTGGTTGCCGTAGATCTGCTTCAACTCGTCAGCTGACTTGAAGGTGCCATCGGCGTTGGCGGCGGTGCCCCACGGGATGTTGCGCGCGCCGGGGATGTGACCGCCACGTTGCGCCCCCTCCTGTGGATAGTTCACCATGTGCAGGAGCTTGCCGGTGTACTCGTCATTCGAGCGCACGTCCACCAGGGCGGGATGGCCCTTGCCAAGCTCTGCCTCGACCTGGCGCCGGAACGCGCGAATGCTCAGGTCCGGCTCCTTCGCGGTATAGGTCGTCTCAGAGAATCTGGGCGTCTCCTTGGTATACGGACGGTTCTCCGCCTCCCACTTGACGCGGCCGCCGTTCATCAGTTTGACGCTCTGGTGGCCATACAAGCGGAAGAGCCAGAAGCTATAGGCCGCGTACCAGTTGTTTTTGTCGCCGTAGAAGACGACGGTGGTGTCGTTGCTGACGCCGTAGCGGCGCATCAGCGCCTCGAAATCCCGCTTGTTGACGAAATCGCGCTGTACGGGGTCCTGCACGTCCGTGTGCCAATCGAGCTTGACGGCGTTCTTGACGTGCCCAACAGCCTCGTAGAGCAGGGGATCTTCGTCCGCCTCGATGATACGCACCTTGGGGTCGTCAATGTGTTGCGCAACCCATTCGGTATCTACGAGCACGTCAGGATGGACATACTGCGCGGAGCCGGTGTTGGCCTGCGCGGTTTGAGTCTCGGCCATGTCACTCACCTCGTCTTCTCTACTGCGCCCGGGCGAAACACGCGCCCCCGCACGGTCGCCAACTGGCGCGACGAGCGACGCATGCGCTTCGGGCGCACACCTCACAGAGAAGTGTAGCACTAGTCCGCTAAGTGTATCAACAAAGTCAACATTAGCGACGTGGACCACCGAGCGTCGGCCCGCGCAGGCGTTCGGCGAGGCCGGTGTTGCGCCTGGCAAGCGCATCATTCTCGACGGCGCGGCGCAGAGCGCGCACATCACCCACGATCACGCAGAGCCGGCGGGCGCGAGTGATGGCGGTGTAGAGCAGATTGCGCTGCAAGAGCAGATAGTGCTGAGTGACCAGTGGCAGCACGACGCAGGGGTACTCGCTGCCCTGCGCGCGATGGATGCTGCACGCGTACGCGAGGGTCAGCTCGTCAAGCTCGTGCGCCTCGTAGGTGACGGTAATGGAGCCAGACTCATCCGGGAACCGCACGAGCGCCTGATTCGTCTCCGGCGCCACTTCGACGATGCGGCCAAGGTCGCCATTGAAGACGCCGCCGTTGCCCTTGTCGTAGTTGTTGCGGACCTGCATGACCTTATCGCCGACGCCCAGTTGATGGTCGCCGTAGGTGGCGGCCGCGACCGGATGCGGATTGAGCCGCGCCTGCAACGCGGCGTTGAGCGCGATAACGCCGGCCGGTCCGCGATACATGGGCGAGAGCACTTGAATGTCACGGATAGGATCGAAGCCATACTTGGCGGGAAGTCGTCGGGCAACGAGGTCGCAGACGAGGCGTTGCGCGGCGAGGGGATCGTCGGCGCGCAGGAAGAAGAAGTCGCCGTGGGCGGGGTTACGCAGGTCGGGCATGGCGCCGCCGTTGATCTCGTGCGCGGTAACGATGATGCGGCTCTCGCGCGCCTGGCGAAAGAGTTCCGTGAGCCGAACCGTGGGAGCGGCCTCGCTGGTGATGATGTCCGCGAAGACGCTGCCGGGGCCGACGGAGGGCAACTGGTCGGCGTCACCAACGAGCAGCAGATGGCTCTCCGGGTGGATGGCGCGCACGAGCCGGTACGCCAGCAGAATATCGAGCATGGAGACCTCATCCACGATGACGAAGCGCGCCGGCAGCGGGCGTGACTCGTCGTAGCGGCACTCGTTCGTGGCGGGCTGGAACTCGAGGAGCCGGTGCAGCGTTCGCGCGGGGCGGCCCGTCGCCTCGGCCATGCGCTTGGCGGCGCGCCCCGTCGGAGCGGCGA
>DATEGV010000036.1:0-7520 GCA_035279925.1 Ktedonobacterales bacterium
GACAGCATGTACCTCGTTCAGGCGAACGTCAGCGTGGCGAAGTCCAGCGAGTACGTCAATGTGGTTGAGCACGACGACATCACACTGGACGCGCAGGGCGGCGCGACGCATAACCTGACCGTCACGATGAAGTACGACCCCATGGGCAACGTGTATGGCTACTCGACCTATAGCGACTATGTGCGCCTCTACGTTCCAGCAGGCGCGACACTGCTGAGCGCGGATGGGTTCGATAGCGGGCAACCTCTGTGTTGGACCGCGCCTCACGATCATCCCAAGGACACGAAACCGGACAAGTTCAAGACCGTCCCAGACTGCACCGACGACCCGTATCCAAATGGCGAGCTGACCTGTCCAACTGGCTTTTACGGGCCAGGGAACAAGGCGCCTAGCCTGACGACCGGCTCCGACGGTACCACGCCCTGGGTGCTGGACAACGTTGGCTGGCCGACAGCCACAACCTCGGACCTGCCGGGGCAGACGATGTGGGGCGGGTACGTGTTCATCCCACAGTACTGCACGGCGACGCTGAGCCTCTCGTGGCACGTGTCGGATGTGGCGGCCCCTAGCAAGGCGGTCCCCGCGAGCGCCGCGCCATACACGGTGATGGTGCAGCGCCAGTCCGGCACCTTCTATCAGGCGCAGATCACGATACACCCAGCCGGCAATGTGGCCGCGCAGGGCAAATCCGTATCGAGCTTCAACGCAACCATCGCCCAAAACCTCATCTGCCAGCTTGGCCAGAAGGCGCCACAGACGTACCCCCCAATTCTGGGGTGACGCTCGACGAACCAGCCTCGCTGCCCAGGTGCTATAATGCGCCGTTGGCGGACGTCACTGGCCGCTGGAACACCTGGATGGAAAGAGGCGAGGCGAAGAGCGTATGGACGCCGAGTATCCCGTGTTGCGTCTGCGGTCGGGGCGCGAGTTTTCGATCCTGAACGGTCATCCGTGGGTCTTCTCCGGCGCGTTCCGCGAGCTGCCGGCGGGGCTTCCGGCGGGAACTGTCGCCGACGTGCTGAACAGCCGCAACGAGTGGGTGGCGCGCGGCTACTTGAACGCCGCCAATAGCCTGGCGTTTCGCGTGCTCACGCTGACACAGAGCGACGCGATTGACGCCGCGTTTTATGCGCGCCGCATTCGCGAGGCCGCCGCGCTGCGCGCGCTGCTGCCGCCCGACGTGACCGGCTACCGGCTCATCCACGCCGAGGCGGACTACTTGCCGGGATTGATCGTGGATCGCTTCGACCGCTGCCTCGTGGCGCAGTTCCATATCGCTGGCGTCGAGCGTGATCGCGAGGTGATACTGGACGCGCTACAAGAGACACTCGCGCCGGACGGCATCCTCGCGCGCGACGACATACGCGCGCGTGAGCGAGAGGGGCTGGCGGTGGGCGGCGCCGTTCTCGCGCGTGGGACCGTTCCCGAAACCGTCGAGATACGCGAGGGCGCGACCCGTTACCTCGTGGATCCCTGGCACGGCCAGAAGACCGGGTTCTTTCTGGATCAACGGGACAAGCGCGCGGCCGTCGCCGAATTCGCCGGTCACGCCACATCACTGCTGAACTGCTTCGCGTATTCGGGTGGTTTCGCGCTGGCCGCGCTAGGCCGGAATCCCGCGCTGGTGACGACCAACGTTGACACGTCAACCAGCGCGCTCGATCTGGCGCGGCGCAACTACGCGCTCAACGGGTACGCCCCGGAACAGCACAGCTTTGTGGCGTCCGATGTGTTGCGGTTCTTGCAGAACGCGGAGCGCGACACCACCAGCTATGACATCGTTGTCGTAGACCCGCCCGCATTTGCCAAGAACTTGGGTATGAAGGAGCGGGCGCTGCGCGGCTACGAGTCGCTGAACGCGCAGGCGGCGCGGGTCGTTTCGCCGGGTGGGCTGCTGCTGACATGTTCGTGTTCAGGCGGCGTCGAGCCGGCGGAGTTCGAGGCGGCGGTGCGCGCGGGCCTCTTGCGGGCGCGGCGTCCGGCTCAAATGATCGCCAGCTTCGGCCCAAGCGTGGATCACCCTACGCTACCGGGCTTCCCAGAGGACCGCTACCTGAAGGCGCTGCTGCTGCGGTTAGGGTAGCACTCCACTCATCCCCGCCGGCTATGCGCCCAGGCGCCTGGAAGCGCCGCGAGCTTGGCTGGCAGCGACACGTGCGCCCGGCATGTGAACACATCGTACTCATTGCGGACAATGCGGTCGAGGATGGCGCGGTAGAGTTCGCCGCTCAGTTGGATCGCCAGCCGCGCGTCCGGGCTGAGCAGCGCCACCCCGCGCAAGCCGCGCGCAAAGTATTCCCGGGTGCGTGCGATCTCGAAGCGCATCAGCGCGCGAAACGCCGGAGTCACGGCGCCGCGCTGTATGTCGCCTTCCGTGACGCCGAAACGCGCCAAGTCCTCACGTGGTAGGTACATGCGCCCGTTGCGCGCGTCCTCGCCGATGTCGCGCAGAATGTTCGTCAGTTGCATCGCGATGCCGAGGTCTACGGCGCTGCCCGTAGCTGACGCATCCTCAATCCCCAGAATGGGAGCCATCAAGAGGCCAACGGTGCCCGCGACGCGATAGCAGTAGAGGCGCAGCTCGTCGAAGGTGTCGTAGCGCGCGCCGGCAATGTCCATCTCGACGCCGCTGAGTAGGTCCAGCGCCGGCTCAATGGGCACGGGGTACGTGCGCAACATGTCCGCCCACGCCGTCATCACCGGCCCGCGCGGCCGGCCCGCGTATGTCTCAAGTAAGCCCTGTCGCCAGCCTTCAAGTTCGGCCAATGGCTGGGGAAAGAGCGCCGGCTCGTCCGCGATGTCGTCAGCGGTCCTGCAAAAAGCGTAGAGCGCCCAGGTGGCGCGGCGTTTGGAGCGCGGCAGAAACAGCGACCCGTAGTAAAACGTGCGCGCGATAACCCTGGCGACGTCACGACAGTACTCGTACGCCTGCTCAGGCGAGACGGCGGCCACCGGGAGCGTCGGCGCCTGGGCATATCCGCGCTTCGTCCAGAGGGACTCCCGGCGCTCGTTCGCGGTTACTTGAGCCGTCGCCACGACGCTCACGACCGGGGTGGTCACCTGCGCCGGCAACGGTTCCCGCGCCGTCGTGTACGCCGTCACGTATGAGTCATCGTCCAACCAGGAGCAATCGCCGCCAGCTATCATATCTCCCCCCGCATTGGCGCCTGACCGGACCGTCGCTGCAACTTTGCCAGTGTGGACACGTAGAGTGTGCGTGAGCACATGGGATGCCACCATCGGTTGGGTGGCGCGCCGCGCTCCCAAACCCCGTACAAGCTATATACCCCCGGAGGACTCCAATCAGATGCGTCTCGTTTTATACCTGGGCAAAGGCGGCGTCGGTAAGACTACCCTCTCCGCGGCGACCGCCGCCCGCGCTGCCCGCCTCGGCAAGCGCACCCTCGTCGTCAGCACGGACCTCGCGCACAGTCTGGCCGACGCGCTCGACACCACGCTCACGGCGGAGCCCACCCAGGTCGGCGACAACCTGTGGGCGCAGGAGATCAACGCCCTGGACGAGATGCGCACGCACTGGGGACGCATGCAAACCTACGTCAGCACTGTGCTGAAGAAGCAGGGCATCAACGATGTCGCCGCCGAGGAGATGGCGCTCATTCCGGGGATGGATGAGATCGTGGCGCTGCTCAACATTCACCGCCAGGCGCGCGACGGCAACTTCGACGTGGTCGTGGTGGACGCCGCCCCAACCGGCGAGACTGTGCGGCTGCTCAGCATGCCAGAGACGTTCCTCTGGTACGTGAACCACGCGACCGGGTGGAAAAGCGTCGCGCTCACCGCCGCCAAACCACTGCTGAAGACCTTCCTACCCGGCGTAAACGTGCTAGACTCGTTGCAAAAGCTCAACGAGCAGGTGACGGTGTTGCGCGGCGTGCTGACCGATCCCGACGTGAGCTCGTACCGGCTGGTGGTGACGCCGGAGAAGATGGTCATCAAGGAGGCGCTGCGCGCGGAGACGTACCTGGCGCTCTTCGGCTATCCGATTGACGGCGTCGTCTGCAACCGCGTGCTCCCGGCGGAGGCCGGGCAGGCGTCCGGCTTGTTGGGGGAGATGGCGGCGCAGCAGCGCGCTTACCACGATCAGATCCACGATACCTTCGCTCCCCTGCCCGTCTGGGACGCGCCCTATCGCTCGCGCGAGATCATCGGAGCGCCCGCGCTGGCCGACCTGGGCGCGGAGATATGGGGGTCTGACGATCCGACGCGCGTCTTCCATCGCGGCACTGTCCAGGAGCTGACGCGGCAAGGCAGCGGCTACATACTGCGTCTGCCGCTACCCCACGTCGAGCTTGGCAAGGTGGGCATGCTCAAGAAGGGCGATGAGCTGATCGTCGAGATTGGCAACTTCAAGCGCGACATCGCGCTGCCTACGGTGCTCGCGCCGCTGGAGGCGACGGTGGCGCGCATGGTGAACGGCGCGCTGGAGGTCACGTTCACGCCGGCCGCTGAGGCGCAGGCAGCCGCCCGATGAGCGACGAGTCGCGAGACGTCACATCCACCGCGAGTCCTCTGGCAGTGCGCGGCGTCATGGTGGAGGGCCAGCGACTGGCCACGGCGATGAGTGACGCGCCCCGCGCGTTCCTGGCCCGCGCGCCGCTCGTCGTCCTGCCCGCCGCTGGCTTTGGCTGGGAAGACTACCGCCCCGTCCTCGAACACTTCGCTCCAGAGCGTCGTGTCTTTGCGTTCGATTGGCCCGGCTTTGGCGCGTCGGCCAAGCCCTCGCCCAGCGAATTCGCCTACTCAACCGCACACTTCGCCGACGTGTTGGCGAGCTGGATGGACAACGTCGGCATCGCCCGCGCGGTCTTCCTGGGCCATGGCGTCGGCGCCGCAGCCGCCGTGCGCTACGCCGCCGCGCATCCAGAGCGGGTCGCCGGTCTCTGCCTCATCGCGCCATCGGGATTCGCGTCGCGCGGTCCGCTGCGATCGCTCGCAGCCCGGCTACTCGGTGTACCCAGCATGCTGCGACTTGTCGAGCCACGGCTCACCTCATTCGCGCTGGGGCCATCCACGACGCAGACCACCACGCTGCTCGCCGCGCGCCGCAACCAGCGATCATCACCGGAGTATCCCACGACGGTGGCCGCCCACGCCGCCATGTGGCATCACGCCGCGCGTCCGGGGGAGGCTCTGACGCCGCTGGCAAAGACCGTCGCCGCGCCGACGATGATCGTGCGGGGCGCGCTTGACCCGCTGTTCTCCGCTGGCGACGCCGAGCGCGCCGCGGAGACATTTGGCGAGCGCCGTCCGCTGGTGGTCACGCTGCCCGGCGCGGGACATCTTCCCTGCTTACAGGCGCCTGACCGCTTCTTCCAGGTCGTCGGCGGCCTCCTCAACACGGCTGAAGCGAACGCGGCCGTCAACAACTAATGCTCGACGGAGCGCCGCCGCATTCGCCTCGTGTGCGCTATACTGGCGAGCACAGGGCGCCGACGTTTCTCCGCGTGCTGTGCCACCGCGGCAAACCGAAGCGTCGAGCTAGCGAGGCCGACCATGCGCGAAGATGTCGTTACGCCCGCGACGGCGCGTCGCCTGCTCGCGGAGGGTCTGGCGTGGGAGCCGCAACTTGGCGACTGGGTGACGGTGCTTGGCGGCGAGCACATCAGCGAGACGCAAGTTGGCCTCTGGCTCGTGGTCGCACAGTATCCACAGCGAGAGCTGCTTGGCCTCGCGGACGGCGCGGGTCGCTGGCCAGCTACGCAGACTCCAACACGTGATTGCGTTTGGCTGCCAACCGCCGGCAAGCTGAAGACGTGGCTGCGCGCGCGTGGCTACCGAGTGGCGACGGGAGAACAGCCGATGCGGCTCCTTGGCGGCGCGGGCGAGATGACCCGCCACGTCTGCCGCCTGACCAGGACGGTGGCCGCTCCGCCTATAGACGGCGAGGGCATCAACGAGGCGGAAGCCGTGGCCGACGCCGCCCTCAAGGTGCTCGGCGCGCAGACCTCCGACTCGCCGCGCGGTGTGTGGTAGACCCCGATTCCCCGCCTGATACGCGCCTACGGCCTCCGCTCATCCGAGCAGCCGCCGATACAGATCCTCCTGACGGCGCATCGCCGCCCGATACAGCGGCGTGCGCGCGGGGTCGGGCTGGATCGCCGCGGCGAGTCGTGGCGCCACGTCCGCGACGTTCCCGATCAGGCCCAGCGCCTCCAGCGCGAGGAGGGCCGCTCCACGCGCGGACGCCTCCGAGTCGCGTGACGGAGAGAGTGGCGCGCCCAATGTGTCGGCGACGATCTGTTGAAAGAGCGGCGAGCCGAGCAGCGCGCCTCCGCTGCCGACGACACCGGCGGTCCTCTGATCGCGAGCCGCTCCGGTTTGGGTCACAGCCGGTTGCGATTTGAGCGAATCTTCAAGGCGTTCGTAGACGGCCGTGATGCGATAGGCCAGCGCTTCGAGGGCGGCGCGCAGCACATCCGCCGGGGTCGTGTGGACCGAGACGCCGGCGATGGTCCCACGCGCCTCGCCATGCCAGCCGAGGCTGCGTTCGCCGGCGATAAACGGCAGTATGGTCAATCCGTGGCCGTCGGGCGCGAGCGAGGCGGCCTCCTTTTCGGCGCTGGCGAGGTCCTCAATGCGCAGCGTCCGCTCCAACCAGGCCAGCACGTTGCCACCCTCACTGAGCGCGCCGCCAAGCACAGCGCGACTCGCGTCCAGCAGGTAGAGCCACAAACCGTCTGGCGGCACGACGCCCCGCGCCGGAGTCAGCACACGAACCGCGCTTGACGTGCCGACGGTGAGCGCCACGCGCCCGTCGCCCGCGCAGCCTGACCCGACGTTAGCGGCCGCGCCGTCGCCGATCGCCGGGAACCACGGCGTGTCCCGCAGCGCCGGCCAGCGCAAGGCGAAGTCGGGTGTGAGTCCATGCAGCGCATCGCGCAGATCGCCCAGCGCAGGCAGTTGTTCTGGACGAACGCCCAGCGCCCGCGCGAGGTCAAGGTCCCATGTCCGCGCCTGCGTCGCGAACAGTCCCGTCGCCGACGCCATACAGAGGCTACACACCGAGCGCCCCAACACGCGTCTGTGCAGGTACTCGCCGAACGAGAGGAAGTTCGCCGCGCTGGTGAGTATGTCCGGCCGCGTGTCGGCGAACCAACGCATCCGCGCTGGCCAGTAGCTTGTGTGCAGCGGCGCGCCCGTCCGCAGGTGAATCGCCGCCGTGTCAAATTGCTGGCGCAGGGCCGCGCTTGCGTCGCGGGCGCGCGTGTCGGCCCAGGTGATGACGGGAGTGAGCGGGCGGCCGCTGGCGTCCACCGCGATCAGACTGTGCCAGAAGGTATCCGTGGCGACCCCGGCGATCTGGCCGGCGCGGTCTCCGGCGGCCCTCAGCGCGGCGTCTATCGCCTCACAGACCACGCCCGCAAGCATGTCCGCGTCCACCGTTACCTCGCCCGCGGCGGTCGTCGTGAGGGGGTACGACCGCTGGATGTGGACGTCTTGCACGGCGTCGCCCCGCGCATCGAACAACATGGCCCGTACGGACGACGTGCCGATGTCTA
>DATEGV010000037.1:0-6495 GCA_035279925.1 Ktedonobacterales bacterium
CCCAGGCGCGCTACCTTATTGGCGGGTAGATTGATGATTTCGGACCCGTTTACCTTCACGCTGCCACTGGTGGCCGACAGCACGCCCGCGATCACTTTGAGAAACGTGGACTTGCCGGCGCCGTTCGGACCAATGATCGAAACGACCTGCCCCTGGCGCGCGTGTATGGAGACATCCTGCACAATCGGCACTTTGCCGTACCCGCCGGTGACGCCGGTAACCTCTAATGTATCCACGAGTTAGCCTCCCAGATACGCATGGACCACTTCTTCATTGGCCCGAACTTGCCCCATCGTGCCGGTGGCGAGCGCCCGTCCATTTGCCATCACGATCACGTGATCGCAGATCTGGTCCACAATGCCGAGATTGTGCTCGACGAGCAGGAACGTGATCCCGGTTGCGCTGAGGGTGACGATATGCTGCGCGAGTTGGTCGGCCAGCGCCGGGTTCACGCCCGCCATCGGCTCATCCAGCAGCAGCAGCTTCGGCTCGGACATGAGCGCGCGCGCCATCTCCAGTAGTCGCTTCTGCCCACCGCTCAGGTTGCGCGCGAACTCGTCCCGTTTCTCGTACAGCCCAAAGGTGTCGAGCATATTCAGCGCTTTCTCCAGGTGCCGCTTCTCATCCTCCGCGACGAGCTTCGGGCGAAAGATGGCGTTGAAGAGCGACTCCCCCGCCTGCTGCTGAGGCGGCACCATGAGATTCTCAAGTACGGTCATCGCACCGTAGCCGCGCGAGATCTGAAACGTGCGAATGAGGCCCCGCCGGCCGATACGATGCGACGGCCACCGACTGACCTCCGCGCCGTCGAATATCACCCGGCCCTGCTGGCGCGGATAGAAGCCAGAGACGATGTTGATCAACGTGCTCTTGCCGGCGCCGTTCGGGCCAATCAGCGCGGTGATCTTGCCGGCGGGGACGGTCAGCGAGCAATCGTCCACGGCGTTGATGCCGCCGAACGAGTGAATGAGGTGCTCGACCTCCAGAATATCATCCTGCTGCGACATTCGGCTCCTCCTTCGCGGCGACCGGGTCCTTTGGCCCCGTCTTGAGGGGTATTTGAAAGAACTTCGCCTTGCGCTCGGGCAGAAGGCCCTGTGGCCGGAACCAGAGCACGACTATCAGCAGCGAACCGACGATGACGTTGCGCAGGGCGGGAATCAGGTCGGGCCGCGCCTGGTTCTGGGGGAGGAAGCGCGTCACCTCCTGGAAGAAGACTGGCACCAGGAGGGCTCCCAGGACAGCGCCCAGGTTGTTGCCGGTCCCACCGACCAGCAGCGCCGTCCAGATGACAAACGTTTCGCCGGCGGTCCAGCCGCTGGGGTTGATCGCGCTCACGTACTCGATCAAGAGGCCACCAGCGATACCCGCGTAGAAGCAGCCGATCGCCATGGCGATCATGCGATACTTGAACGTGTTCTTGCCGAACGCCTCGGAGACATCCTGATCTTCGCGAATCGAGCGTAACGTGCGGCCGAATGGCGACTTGTAGATGCGGTTGGCGACCCACCAGAGGATTGCCATGACGACGCCCGCCAGCAGGATGAAAAAGTACTGGTAGGTGTTGTAGTCAATATTGAACTTGGTTTGCAGCGGCGAGGGCACTCCGCCCAGGCCGTCCCAGCCGTTGAACAGCTTGGTGGTGTTCCCGATGAAGTCGTAGGCGATGGCCCCGACGGCCACGGTGACGATGGCCATGTAGTCGCTGCGCAAGCGCTTTAGCGCGATGAAACCGACGGCGACGCCGACGATCGCCGCGGCGATTCCCCCTCCGATCAACGTCAGCGGAAATGGCCAACTGAGGCCGAGAACGTAGGTCTGGCCGCTGATGCCGTTGGCCTTAGGGAGACTCAGGACCCCGGTGACGTACGCGCCGATCGCCAGGAAGACGATGAACGCGAAGTTCAGGATGCCGGTGTAGCCGAACTGAATGTTCAGCCCCCAGGCCTGGATGTTGAACAGGATCCAGAACGTGATGAGTGTCGTGGCGTAGAAGAGAATGTGCGTCATGTGGTCACGCCTTTCCCTGTGTGGCAAAAATGCCTTGGGGCCGAACCAGCAGCACGAGGACGAGAATGACGAACGCGGCGTCATTTTTGTAGTCTGAGCTGAACGGCACCGCGGCGACCTCGGTGACGATGCCGATGACGAGCGCGCCGGCCATCGCGCCGTACGGGCGACCGATACCGCCGAGGATCACCGCCGCGAAGATCACGAAGAGAAAGTCGCCGCCGAACGCGGGCTGAAACGAGGAGATGTTCAGCGCGAGCACCACGCCCGCCAGGCCCGCCAGAAATCCGCTCAATAGCCAGGTGAAGTTCGTAATCAGCTCGGTGTCTATCCCGCAGTTGCGCGCCAATGTGGGGTTGTCGGACATGGCGCGCATGGCCTTGCCGACCTTGGTGTAGTTGAGCAGGACGTGGACGCCGACCATCGCGACGGCGGCGATGCCGATGATGATAAGCTGCCTGCCGGTGAAGAGGAATGGCCCGACGTTGACTTGTTTGTCCGGGCCGACGGTGTACCGCCGAAAGTCCGCGCCATAGATGGCGAGCAGCACGTTCGAGAGAATCAGTGAGAGGCCGAACGTCACGACAAGCATGAAGAGGACAGGGTACTGTCGTTTGATGAACGGCTGCAGGATGATGAGGTTGAGGATGACGCCGACCACCCCCGTCAGCACGGCCCCCACCAGCAGCGCGAACCAGATGTTCCAGCCATAGTGAGAGTTCGCGAGCCAGGCGAAGTAAGCGCCGAAGGTGAGCAGTTCGCCAAACGCGAAGTTGATGTAGTTGGTGACGCCGAATTGCAGTGTCAGCCCGACCGAGGCCAGCGCGAGGATCGAGGCCGTCACCAGTCCGAAGCCGAAGGCGTGCAGGTAAATAGCCATGGCTACACTCCACGTCGCGTTGAGGCGACTGCTGTGTCGTGCTACTGCCCGGGAGTTCGATTGGCGCGTGTGTCGCGAGCGTCGTCTCCATCGCGTCGTCGCGAAGCGCGCCACCTTCCGCCCGTGGCGATCCGATGGCTACAGAGTACTCGAACGGTATAAACAGGACCTAAACACAAGACAGGCGCGCATATACATCGCGTAAACGTTTGCCAGCAACAACCTGCCGCCTCCGCGAGGGACCGCCGCGAGGGCTAGTTGGAGAAGGGGAGAAGGACCGCAATCAGGCCGGCATGAAACGATATCCGACACCAGGCTCCGTCAGGAGAAACCGGGGATTCGCCGGGTCCTGCTCCAGTTTGCGGCGCAGGCGACCCATATAGACGCGCAGATACTCCGCCTCTTCGCCGTATTCCGTTCCCCAGACGCGCTGTAGCAGTTGGCGATGGGTGAGCACTTTGCCGGCGTGGGTGACGAGTTGTTCGAGCAGCGCGAACTCGGTCGGCGTCAATCGCACCTCGATGCCCTCGCGGCGCACGACGTGTCCTTCGAGGTCAATCTCTAGCGGGCCGTATGTGCGCACGGCGTCGTTGGTAGTGGTAGTATGCCAGTGCGACCGGCGCAGCGCGGCGCGCACGCGAGCCAGCATCTCCTCGACGCCAAACGGCTTGGTCAAGTAATCATCCGCGCCCAGATCGAGCGCCGCGACTTTATCAGTCTCCGCGTCCAGCGCCGTCAGCACGATGATGGGCACGGTGGACTCCTCGCGGATGTGCCGGCACACTTCGAGGCCATCCATGCGCGGCATCATCACATCCAGCACCAACAATTGTGGGGCTTCCGTTTCCCAGAGGGAGAGCGCCTCCACGCCGTTGGACGCCTCGAACACGGTGTAGCCGCGCGCGCGCAGGTTGCGGCTGATGAAGTCGCGCACGGGCGCCTCATCGTCGGCCACGAGAATCTTGGGCGCATGTGTCATCATACGGCGCCTCCGCCTGGGGATACCGCGGCCTCGGGGCGTGTCTCCGCTGGAGCGCCCGCGCCGTCCGCTTGCTCGTAGATGGGCAAGGTAAAGGCGATGGATGTGCCGTGCTCTCCGCTCTCCGCCCAGATGGTCCCGCCGTGCGCCTCGACGAACGCCTTGCAGATGGCGAGCCCTAGGCCGGTGCCACCCACCTGCTGGCGGCGCGCGTGGCGAGCGCGGTAGAACCGCTCGAAGATATGCGGCGCGTCTTCCGGGCTGATGCCCGGCCCGTTATCCGAGACGCGCACATGTACCATTCCATCCTCCACGACGCCGCTCAGACGCACGAGGCCGTCGCCGTATTTGGCCGCGTTGCTCAACATATTTTGCAAGACGACTTCAATACGAGCCACGTCTACGTCTACCAGGGGTAGGTTCTCGGCAAGCTCAACGCTCAGGGTTCCCGGCGTCAGATTGAGACGATTCGCCGCGTTGGCGACCAGCGTGTGTAAGGCGACAGGGCCGCGATGCAAGAGCAACAACCCCGCTTCCACGCGGGAGAGATCGAGCAGATTGCTGACAAGCTCGGCCAGGTGATCCGCCTCCGAGCTGATGGTCGCGAGGAAATGGCGCTGATCGTCCACGGGCCACGTCACATCGTCCTGGAGCAGCGTCGAGGCGTGGCCCTTGATCGCCGCCAAGGGCGTGCGCAGTTCATGGCCAACCGCCGCGAGCAGCGTCGTCTTGAAGATATCCAGTTCGCGCTCGCGGGTGACATCGCGCAGCAACAGGCCGCGCCCGATGGGGGCTCCCTGCTCATCGCGCACCTCGAACAGACGCAATCGGATCGCGTGATGGTCGCGGTCGCGCTGCGTCTCGAAGAGCCATTCGTGAATCTCGCTGGCCTCCGCGCGGACGCGGTCGCGCTCGTACTGGTCGGGATCCTCCGCCGAGGCGCGCAACGCCGCGTGGATCGTCTCGAGACGTTCGCCCTCCATCTGGCCCTCCGGTAGCCGCACGAGGGCGCGCGCGCGCGGATTGGCGTACAGCACGGTCCCTTCCACGCCGGTCAGCAGCAGGCCGTCGCTAACACTGCCCATGATCGCCGAGAGCGTCCGTTTCTCCGCCTCAGTCTGGTGATACAGGCGCTCGTTTTCCTGGGCGACTTCCCGCAGGCGCTCGTCGCTGCGCTCGTAGAGCACCGCATGCTCCCAGGCGAGCGTCGCGTAGTTCGCGAACGTCAAGAGCAGGTTGATTTCGTTCTCGTCGAAGGGCTGTGGCTCGCGGCGATGCACCCCCAACACGACACCACCCACACGCTTGCTGATGATGGGAATCGCCAGCACGGCTCGGAAACCTTCCTCGAAGGCGCGTCGGGGGAAGGCCGGGTTGCCGTCGTCAATCATCTGGACGGGGCGGCCATCGTGAAGCGCGCGCGCGGAGGGGAACGTGAGCTGATCGGGATCAACATGGGTCACTTCCTCATAGTGCTCCGCGCGGCCCTCGCTCACGAGCACCCGCAGTGTGCCCGTGTCGTCTGGAACCAGCACGGTGGCCGCCTGGACATCCACAAGACGCCGCACTTCGCGAATGATGGTGCGGCCGACATCGCGCGGATCGAGCGAGGTGACGACCGCGTTCGAGGTTTCGAGGAGCGTGCGTAGCTCCGCCAACTGCGTCAAGACATCACGGTTGAGTTGTTTGAGGGAGCGCGCCAGGCCGCCAATCTCATCCTCGCGCAGCCCTAACGTCTGCAATTGCGGCGTCAGGACGAGCGGCGCGTCGCCCACCATCGAGGCGACTTTGTAGCCCGCCAGCGCGTGGAGCGGGCGGATCAGGCGACGCAGCAGCACCAGCCAGAAGAGCAAGCCGCCCAACGCGAAGAGGACGGTGGCGATCACGAGCCACACGCGGAACGTGGAGACCGCCGGGGAGAGATCGGAGACCGGCCGCTGGACGACGACCGCCCAACCGAGTCCCGGCACCGGCACCGATCCGTAGAGCCATTGGCTGCCGTCGGGACCTTTGCCCTGCCGCGTCACGGTGCTGCCTGCCAGCGCGTCGGTCGCGCCTGGCAACATCGCGGCGATGGGGCCAAGTACTTGATCGGTTTGCGGTGAAACCAGGAGCCGGCCCTGCTCGTCGAGCACGGTGATCAGCAGATGCTGCCCCTGCGCCGCCTGTGCCTGGATGACGTCATTGGTCG
Organism: Ktedonobacterales bacterium; assembly: GCA_035279925.1. Classification (GTDB taxonomy): domain Bacteria; phylum Chloroflexota; class Ktedonobacteria; order Ktedonobacterales; family JADMIN01; genus DATEGV01. The sequence goes on from DATEGV010000037.1 coordinate 6,061, forward strand.
GCAAACCGAGGTTGGCGGGCTCGATATTCGCGGCCAGTACGCCAAGCAGCGCGCCGCGATTGTCGCGCACCGGCTCCGCGACGGTGACGACCGGAACGCGGATTATTGGGTCCACGAGCCCGGCTTCGACGACGGGACCATTACTGGTGAGCGCGCGCTGGAACACCGGCACGTTGGCGAAGCTCACGCCGGCGCTCGGCATGCTTGACGGCGCCGAGACGCGCAGTACGCCCTGGGTGTCCAGCCAGTAGACCAGATCAACATCGTCGCGCCCAATCTTGAACGCCGCCAGCAACTGGTTCATGGCGCTCGCGGAGAGGGCGTCCGCCGCCGTGTAGGGGCTGAGCACCACCAGCGAGTCTTTGATGCTGCTGATCCGCGAGTAGATGTCGTTCGCGACCTCCTGGCCAAGCGCCAGGTCCGTCGTCTGGATCT
>DATEGV010000038.1:0-2955 GCA_035279925.1 Ktedonobacterales bacterium
GGCGCAGTGGGCTGCCTCATCCCCCCAGCCCCCTTCCCCCCGCGAGGGGAAGGGGGAGCCAGCGCCGCGACCTGCCGGGCCAGGTTCCCCCTCGCCCGCGCACGGGAGAGGGGGGTAGGGGGTGAGGCGGCCCAAACACCAAGCACCGAAACGGACTTGTTATTACCCAGCGCGCTCGCGGCGCACGTGGGGCAGCGCCGACACGATGCCCGTCGTCACCAGCAGCCAGGCCCATTCCAGCCAGATGGTCGGGAAGACGCCGATGCGTTGGATCAGGACGCCGATCAGCGCTACCCCAAGCGGGCGCGTCACGCCGGGAACGATGCGGCAGGCGCTCAACACTCTCCCCCGCAGTTCGTCCGGAATCAACGCCAACCGATGGCTGAAGTACGGCACATCCTCGATGGGGTCCACGAAGCCCGTCCCAAACTCAACTGCGCCAAGCACAGCGGGAATGGGCGCAAGCGCGTAGAGGGGCCAGCTCAGGACGAAGTACCAGCGCGTCAAGAGGACGGAGTGGCCCACCGTCAGCCGGCGTGTCAGGCGCGGGGCGAGCAGCGATCCCAGAATCGAGCCGACGCCGCCGATGGCGAAGATCAGGCCGATCACCGCCGCCGGCGCATGGCTGCGCTGCGCCAGGATGATGACGATGAGCGTGTTGCCTGAAAGGACGAACGCGCCCGCGCCCATCAGCAGCGTCATCGTGAGGATGAAGGGTTGCCGCCAGACCCAGCGCATCCCTTCCGTAATCTCTGCCCGCAAGGCCCCACGTCGGGTCGCGCGCTCACCCTGAAACGGCGTGCGAATCAGCGTCAGCGTGAAAATCGAGATGGCGTAGGAGATGGCGTCAGCGACGAACGGTAGCAGCGCGCTCAGCGTGTAGAAGACTCCTGAGAGCGAGGGACCGCAGAGGGCGGTCGTCCCTTCCACGAGCTCATCGCGCGCGACGGACTCGGTGAACTGTTCACGCGGAACCACCTGCGCGACGGCGGCCGTCCTGGCAAGTCTGAAGACGACCATGAGCGCGCCTTCCACGAACGTGGCGATGTAGAGCTGCCAGATCGTCAGATGGCCGAGACTGTACGCGATCGGGATGCTGGCGATACACAGCGCCCGCCCGACCTCGCACGCCAGCATCACCTTGCGGCGGTCCCAGCGGTCCACCAGCGCCCCCGCGAGCAGACTCACCAGCACGCTCGGCGCTGCCCGCAGCGCCGCGACGATTCCCGCTTGCGCCGGTGAGCGCGTGATGGCGAGCACCAGCAATGGGTACGCGAGCTCTGACATGGCGCCACCGATATCGGAAAGGGCCTGCCCGCTCCAGAGCAGCATGTAGTCTCGATTGCGCCAGAGCGAGCGCGGACGGCTGGGCGCCGGCATGCGGCTCTCCGCTTGAGGTGAGTCTTGAATGGTCGTCATCGGTTTCTTCGTCCCTATGGAACATGCGCGCGCGGGTGGCCACGCAAATAGGCTGAACGCCACGCGCCGAGGCTGTGCTGAGCGATGAATTGGCTCGTGGGCGTGGAGATGGTGGTGGCTGGCCCAGGGGGAGGAGACCGAACATGCGGCGAGGGAGCGTGTGGTTTGGCGCCGAGGCTCACGTGAGCCGGTATGCCGGCGTGGAGCCGGCGTGGTTCAGCGCGTTAGGTTGTCCACAGGCGCCGCCGCGTAAGCGAGTAGGCCAGACTTACGCGGCGATGTGGCTTGTTTTTCGATTCCGATTCCGGTGTATCATCCAGGATTTTTGGCTTCTCATGGCTGCAACACTAACATGCTCGGTCGCGTTCTGTCAATGCGGCGCCTGTGATCACACAGTTGGACCGGCGCACGCGACGCGCGGCGGCCAAAACGGCCGTCCACCCCGGGCGCAAAGCAGGCTGGCCACCTACATGACGTGGCTGCCGCTGCCAAGCTCGAAGCGCGCCTCAGCCTCCGCGACGGCATAGCCCCGCTCGCGCAGCAGCGCCATCAGCGCCTCGCAGTGCGCGCGGTCGCGGGTCTCCAGCGTCACGACGACCTCCACCTGCTGAATGGGTAAGCGCGGACCCGCACGGTGGTGCGCCACGTCGAGGACGTTGACGTTCTGCTCCGCGATGAGTGTCAACAGCCGGAGCAGCTCGCCGGGCCGGTCGGGCAGCAGCGTGTGCAGGACGAGATAGCGCCCCTGCATCGCCATGCCGTGCTGAATGAACTTACCGACGAGGTTCATGTCAATGTTGCCGCCGCTCAGCACCGCGACGGTGGTCTCCCCACGCAGATCGAGCCGTCCGCTGAGCAGCGCGGCCACGCCGACGGCCCCCGCGCCCTCCACGAGCAGCTTGCAGCGTTCGAGCAGTAGGAGAACCGCGCGCACGATCTCTTCGTCGTCCACACAGATCACATCGTCCACCAGTCGCCGCACCGTCTCGTAGGTGTAGGCGCCGGCGGACTTGGTGGCGATGCCGTCGGCGATGGTGTTGATCGCGGGAAGCGAGACGACCTCCCCGGCGTCCAGCGCGGCGCGCATCGAGGCGGCCCCAGCGGCCTCGACGCCGATGATCCGCACATCCGGCTTGAGGGACTTGACCGCGATGGCGATGCCGGAGATCAGGCCGCCACCGCCGACGCCGACGAGAATCGTGCGCACGTCGGGCAAGTCTGCCAGAATCTCCAGTCCCAGCGTACCCTGGCCCGCGATGATGTCGGGATCGTCGTAGGCGTGAATGTAGGTCGCGCCGGTCTCACGCCGTATCTGTTGGGCGTACTCATAGGCGTCGTTGTAGGTGTCGCCGTGGAGTACGACGGTCGCGCCGTAGCCCTGCGTGGCTGTTACCTTGGCAAGAGGCGCGCCGGTTGGCATCACGATTGTGCAGGGGACACCCAGCGACGTGGCGGCAATGGCGACGCCCTGCGCGTGGTTGCCGGCAGAGGCCGCGATGACGCCGTGGGCGCGCTCCTCGGCGGTAAGCCGCGAGA
>DATEGV010000039.1:0-7521 GCA_035279925.1 Ktedonobacterales bacterium
AGGCTCGGCGAGAGCGCCGCCTCGGGGATATACAGGTCATGCTCCGCCCAGCGGACCGCCCGCGCCGCGATTCCGGCATCCGATAACACAGCGCCGACGGCCTGGCGTTCCTCCGCCGAGGCATCCTCTCGCAACACAACCACCATACGAGTATCCCTCACTTCCGGTCTGGCACGCTGGATCAACCAGACACGCCGCTCGCACATTGCTTCACTCCAACCATCGGGATGGAGCAATTGGCGAGGTCGCGGGAAACCGGAAGCCCGCGACAGACGAGACACTGGCAGCAAGGTCGCGGGCATCAAAAAAGCAGAGGTTCTGTTTCCTCTGCTTTTCCCTCCGACCTGCCGTGAGCCAGTCTTGCCGCCGCCAAGCGTTGCGGCCCATCCGTCAGGCCGGAGGGCTATACCAGTAATACCAATACCCGCAAACGCCGTGGCGGCTCAACATTTACAGCGGCTCCGAACTAACAGACTGCTGAGTTTCATCTCTCGTCATGACAGAGTATAGAAGCGACAGTCAAGCGTGTCAAGGTCAGCAATTGGTAGAGGCTTCCCCGGACGCGACGCCGCACCCGCGACTCTGGCATAGCGCCATCAGTACCATATTCCGAATCGGGTTACATCACCCGCCTGTCCTTGCCGCGATGAGCCTTTATCCACCACAGCTGTGGATAGCTCTTGTCATTTGTGGAAAACTTGTTCTAGCAGCAGCGCGCGACAGGGCGTGATAGGATGGAGATAGCGTCGCCGCTCAGTGCTAGACCTAGACACGCTGCCCGCGCTATCTGCGGGATAGCTGGCGTTGGCGCGACGCTGAGGGGGGATTGCCGATGATTCCGCGCGAAGTGATTTCGCTGATGAGTCGCCGCCGTATTGTCGCCGAGGTGCGCACCGAGACGGCGATGCAGGCGTTGAGTGTGGTGGATGCGTTGGCGGCGGGCGGCGTCAGCACCATCGAGGTCTCGCTGACCATTCCCGGCGCGCAGGAGATCCTGACGCACATGACGACGCGCCAGGACGTGCTGGTGGGCGCGGGCGCGGTGCTGGATGGCAAGCAGGCACGCGACGCCATCGCGGCGGGCGCTCGGTTCATCGCCTCGCCGGTCTTCAATCCCGAGCTGGCGCTGATCTGCCAGGAGGCCGGTGTCGCGTGCGTGCTGGGCGCGCTCACGCCCTCCGAGATTATCGCCGCACAGCGGGCGGGCGCGGAAATGGTGAAGCTCTTCCCAGCGGAGGCGCTTGGCGGGCCGATGTACGTCCGCGCGTTGCTGCGCCAGCTGACCCATATGAGCCTGCAAATCTCCGGCGGATTCTCGGCTGAGCATATGATCGAGTATCTTGAGTTGCCGATTCGCAGCCTGGCGCTAGGTACGCTGCTGACGCCGCGCGTTTTGGTGGAGCGGGGACACTGGCAGGCGATTACCAACCGCGCGCGCGCCTTCGTGGACTACGCCGCCAACCCACACGTCTACGCCGCGCAGTTCCTGGCGATGATGGGCATCGGGTCGCCGCAGGCCGCTCCCGCCAGCGCGGGCAATCCGCGTATAGCCAATATTCCCACCATGCCGGTTCCCCCCGGGATGATCGATCCGACCTTTGCGGACATTCCTGCCCGCTCAGGAGCCGATCCGGCGGCTCGTTCGGGCTTCGATCCGGCGGCGTCGAGCAGCGGCTTCAAGCCGTGGGACTCGCGTCCGGTCGAGCTGGGCGACGACGAGGACTGGCTGCGCTGAACGTCGCGCTGTCTCACTCTCACTACTCTCGCTAAGGAGTTGCATCTTCGTGAATACCGCGCGAATACGGGTGGCATTGATCACTGGCGGGGGGACCGGTATAGGCCGCGCGACCGCCCAAAAATTCGCTCAGCAGGGCTATCACGTCGTCATCCTGGGCCGACGCGAGCAGCCACTGCGGGAGACATCGGAGGCGATTGGCGCGTTGTCCTCCTGGTATCCGCTCGATGTCAGCCAGCGCGATCAGGTCGCCGCGACGGTGGCGCTGGTCGTCGAGCGCTGGGGTCAGGTCGATGTGCTGGTGAACGCCGCCGGGTTCGCCATGGGCGTCCGCGCGGGCATGCCGCTGGACGAGGCGGCCAACAACTGGGATGAGACGATTGCCGCGAACCTGACCGGCGCGTTTCTGATGTCCATCGCCGTTGCGCCGTACCTCACCCGTCCGGGCGGGCGAATCATCAACATCAGCTCCATCGCCGCCTATACCGGCGGCCAACGTGGCGGCTCCATCGACTATGCCGCCGCAAAAGCTGGACTCATCGGGATGACGCATGGGCTGGCGCGCGATCTCAGCAAGGAGGGTATCACGGCGAACGTGGTCGTCCCCGGCTTCATCGCCCAGACAGAGTTCACCGGACACTGGACGGATGAGCGCATCCAGAGCATCGTGGCCGAGACGCCAGTTGGCCGCCCAGGCAGCGCTGAGGATATCGCGGCGGCGGTGGCCTACCTGGCCTCGCCAGAGGCGTCGTTCGTCACCGGCGAGGCGCTGCACGTCAACGGCGGCTGGCGCTTCGGCAGTTGATATGTCAGCCACGCGCAGCGGGGCTATGCCGTTGAGCGCGGACCGCCTTCGCGCGCTATAATCGGCATGTGCGGGAGTGATCCGACGGGAAGAGGTTCTGGATGTTTCGCAAGACGACTATGCGTCGGGCTATTGTCGAGGGTACGCTGATCTTTATCGCCGCGCAACTGCTCGGATTGGTACCGGTCGCGTTCTGGCCCTTCTGGCTCTTTCCCGTCGTCCTGGTCGTGCGGACGCTGCTCTTTGTCGCGCCTCCCGTCTGGGCGGCGATGCGGGTCAAGTCTACCAAACGCGAGAAGATGAGCCGCCGCTTCTGGCGGCTGGGGCCGATTCTGGCGCTCACCTGCACGGGCGCCAATGTGCTGATCGCGCTGCTACTGGGCGAGGCGACACTCTGGGGTGGCGCGTCTGGCCCGCCAGATATCGCGCGCTTCGGCGCGAGCGGCTCCGCCCATCTGGCAATCGCCGATTTCCTGGTGAGCACGCTCGAACGGCTGGTTATCTTTGCCATCTACTACACCATCGCCGTCGTCTGCACGCGGCTGGTCAACGGCGGCTTCATGCGCTTCACGATGCCCGCGGGCAACGGTCGCGTCACACTCTAGCAGGTAACGTACGCCGCAGGCGCGCGTTTGCTCTCACGTCTCCTCTTACGTCACGCGCGCCGTAACGCTTTGGCGACGCCGTTGACATATACTGCTACTGCTGCCATCATGAATCGCCGATGTAGCATAGACCCCTGGCACGATGGCACAATGATTGCCGAAACCCTTTGCGGGAGAATATGCGCCAGGAAGCGCGCCCGAAGGCGAGGGATATCATGAGCATCGAGCCGACAACCGCATTTAGCCTTGCCGACCTCGCCGTCTTCGACGAGGCGCATCTGCGCGAGATGATTGGCAACGTGTCGGGCGCGGTAGCTCCGGCGGTGGCGGGCCGCGCCTTCACCTCGGACCAGGCGGGTGATATGGGTACGCTCGCCCCGCTGGCGGCGCGTATCGAGCGCTCGCTCGCTCCAGATGACTGCGCTACATTCGCCCAGGCCCGCCAGCGTGTCATTCCGGGCAGTGAGCGCGAGGCGGCGCACCGGGCCGTGCTTGATATGCTCTTCTGGGAGTTGACCTATTGGAAAACCCCGGATGAGTACGAGCGGCTCACCGCTGGTGAGCAGGTGCATCTGGGCGCGCTCGATGTCGCGCGGGTGGACGATGCGGTCGTGCTCGATGCGGGCGCGGGTACAGGTCGCGTTAGCCTGCCACTGGCCAGACGCGCGCGGACCGTCTATGCGATGGATGCCGCCCCGCCACTCCTCCAACTGTTGGAGCGCAAAGTCGCCGCCGCCAATCTCCGTAATGTCGAGGTGATGCGTGGTGTCTTTCGCCGGGTACCACTGCCTGATGACAGCGTCGATGTGGTGATCTCCTGCTCGGCGTTTGGCGTGCGGGAGTCGCGCGGCGGCGAGCGCGGCCTGGACGAGCTGCAGCGGGTGACGCGCCACGGCGGGCGAATTCTCATCCTCTGGCCAGAAGATCCTGCCTGGTTTGCGCGCCACGGCTTCTGGTACGCCACGCTCCCCGGTCACCTCACCGTGACCTTTCCTTGTCTGGAAGACGCCTATGCCGTCGCGACGCGCTTCTACGGGCCTGCCGCGCTCCACCATCTGGAGAACACCCACCAACCTGAGTTGCCCTTCCGCGTGCTGGGCGTCAAACCGCCGCGCGACTTCTGCTGCCTCACCGTGCGGAAGTAGGGATAACGCGCCATCAGTCTGATGCTTACTCCGCATCCTCCAGCGGCATGCGCCCGGCGAAGCCCGCCTCGATTTCGTGCCACCAGGCGATGTGTGGCTCGCCCAGGAGCCAGCAGAGGTAGACCTCGCGGCCCTCACGCTGCGTCGGGAAGTCCACCAGTCCGGTATCGACGTCCTTGACGAGGATGCCCAGCTCGCTAATGGCGCGCACGAGGCGAGCGATTCGCTGTTCGGCGGCGGCGCTACCCCGCTGGTGCTCGCGCAGTTTCTCAGGAGGCATGTGGCCGTTGCCAAGCACCTTCGCGCGGTCCTCGGCCACCGCTTCATCGTGCGCCACCTGGGCGCGGCGCAGTCGCTGAATCTCTCGCAACACTGGCGTGATGCGCGGGATCAGCGACTCGGCTTCGTCGCGGGTAAAGTAGTCCGACATGGCTCCTCCCGCCTGCGCCAACGAGCCACTACACGGTGCTCGATGCCTCGCCTACGCGCGTCATGGCGACGATTCCGCCCGCGCCGGGGCCAGCATGCGTGCCGACCACCGGGCCAAGCGCGAACCGCTCGATTGGCCCGTGCCAGAACTTCTCGGCCACTGCCATAATCTGGTCGGCCACCGCTGAGTCCGAGGCGACGAGCGCCAGCGCCTCAAGCTCTCCGAGCGCAGTCACGATCTGTCCCATGCGGTCGAGCGCCTTGCTGCGCGTGCGTACGTTCTCCAGCGGAAGCACCTGCCCGGCGCGCACCTCGATCAGCGGCTTGACGCTCAGCAGCGTGCCGAGCATCGCCTGCGCACGTCCGATACGGCCACCGCGCTGCAAGAATTCCAGCGTGTCGAGCACAGCGATCACATGGACGCGCGCGCACAGGTTCTCCGCATGCGCCTTGAGCGTCGCCAGGTCCGCGCCGTTGCGCGCCTCGCGCGCCACCATCTCCGCCGGAAGCCCGAATCCGCCGCTCACCGTATCCGAATCTACCACCTCGATGGGTACGTGCGTATCGGCCGTCACGGCCTCGGCCCCCTGGCGCGCCGCCGAAAAGGTGCCGCTCAGCTTGCCACTAATATGCATACTCAGGATGCCAGTGGCGCCGTTGTCGACCAACCGGCGGAAAGTCTCCTCGAAGAGCGCGGGCGGTGGCGTGGAGGTCGTCGGCATGACGGGGCTGTTGCTCAGTTTCTGATAGAAAGCTGGGCCATCGAGGTCTACTCCATCCTGAAATGACTGGTCACCAAACATGACCGTCAACGGCACAACCTCGATGCCGAGGTCGCGCGCGCGATCTCGTGGAATATCCGCCGTGCTGTCTACAACGATCTGTACTGCCACACCATCCTGCTTTCTTACGCCATGTCGGCGTATACCTCACCCTCGCGACCTTCATGTCACTCATTCAGCCGAGATGATGAAGTCGTAATAGGGCTGCCCACCATGGACAACCTCGATCTCCTGCGCCGGGAACCACTCTTTGATGTGCTGGGCCATCTCGTCGGCCGCCGCCGCGGTGACACTCTCGCCGGAATACAGCGTCACAATCTCAAAGTTGGCGACGTTCATACGGGTGAGCGTGTCGCGGACGACCGTTTGCTGGTCGGCGCCTGCTGTCACCAGCCGGTTGTTGACCAGCCCAATGATGTCGCCCTCGGTCACGTTGATGCCATCGATCTGGACGGTGCGTACGGCCTGGGTGATCTCGGCGGTCTGCACGTGCTTGCTGGCCTGCTCCATCGCCTGGCAGTTTGTTGGGAAGTCGGCCTCGAAGTTGAAGGCGAGCAACGCTCCGACACCCTGCGGCAGCGAATCGGAGGGGACGACGTAGACCTCTTTGCCAGTGGCAAGTTCCGGCACCTGCCGCGCGCTCATGATGACATTGCCATTATTGGGCAACAAAATGACCTTCGAGGATGGACAGCGCTGCACCGCTTCGAACAACTCCTGCGTGCTGGGATTCATCGTCTGGCCGCCGGGAACGATGGCGCTGACGCCCAGACTCTGGAACAACTCAACCCAGCCGTTTCCCGCCGCGACCGCAACCGTGTTGATCTCGCTCGTGGGCGCTGCCTCGGCGGGTGGCGCGACCACCGGCGCGGCCACCGCGATCCCGGCGCCACGTCCGTTGGAGTTAGCCGCCCCCGCGGCCTGCGCGCCATCGGACGCTTGAACCCCGTGCTGCCGGGCGCTATCCGCCGCATAGCGCAGGCTCTGCGCCTGGAGATTCTCGATGTTGATATCCTGCAAGCTGCCCAGGCCGACGCCATAGTCGAGGATTTTACCGGGGGTGGGGGTGTGAGTATGCACCTTCAGCAGCGTATGATCGCCCGCGACGACCGTTGAGACGCCGCCCATATCGATGATCGTCTGGCGGATCGTATCCACGTCGAGGTTTTCGCCCTCCAGCAGGAAGACCACCTCATAGCCAAACTCTTCCTCAACCGTCACCATGCCCTTATGATGGGCCTCGGCCACCTCTTCACGGAACTCGCGGGGACTGAGCGTGAGCGATTCGCCGCGTGAGTAACGCCAGACGCCTTCGAGGATGGTGGCCAGCCCCTGGCCGCCAGCGTCCACCACACCCGCCTGTTTGAGCGTCGGCAGCAGATCGGGCGTGCGTGCGACGGATGCCTGGGCCGCGCGCACGGTGTCGCCCAGCATCGCCGAGAGATTCGCGCCATTGGCCGCGCTCTGCTGGGCCGCCTGGGCGGAGTCACGAATGACCGTGAGAATCGTGCCTTCGACCGGTTTGATCACCGCGCTATAGGCCAGGCGCGCCGACTCTTGAAGGGCGGCGGCGAAGTCTACGGCGGTAAAGGTCGTTTTGCCTTCGAGTCCTTTGCTCAGGCCGCGCAGAATCTGTGAGAGGATGACGCCAGAGTTGCCGCGCGCGCCCATCAGCGCGCCGCGCGAGAAGGTGGCGGCGATGGCGCTGGCGGAGGTCTCGGTGGAGTCGGCGATTTCTTTGGTGGCCGCGCGCATCGTGAGCGTCATGTTCGTACCGGTGTCGCCGTCGGGAACGGGGAAGACGTTGAGCGCGTTGATTGCTTCGCGGTGCTGTTCGAGCCAGGCCTGCCCCGCGAGCACGGCGCGCTTCAAATCCTGCCCATCGAAGACGCTGATCTGCTTCGGTCGCGCGCTGGTGAAGCGTGAGAAGAAACCCTTTGCCATGATTTTTGCGGGGGGCCAGCGCCCCAACTCGCCCTCCATTGTGTGAGAATTGAACCTGATTTCGTCTATCGTCTAT
>DATEGV010000040.1:0-6421 GCA_035279925.1 Ktedonobacterales bacterium
CAGATGAGAACCCGCCCTTTGACGGCTACACCGGCGAGCGCGACGCCTACACCGGAGAAGTCGCGCTCGTCCCGCTCGATACCGGCGACCGCCTGCCCGCTCTCGCAGATGGCGCCGCCTCCGCCGGCCCCGTCGTCATTCACGGCACCGGCGTCTCGATGGGCAATCCTTTCATCAAACGGCGCGAGCGCCCGCTCACCCTGCGCATCGCCGTCTTCACGCTCATGGCTTGCATCCTGGTGACGGGCCTCTTTGCCGTCACGCCGCTCGGCATCAGCGCCGAGGGTGGCGATGTCAACTCATTTCAGGCGCTTTCCGGCGCCGTTCTACTCAATCACGATGTTACCTACCACTGGTATACCGCCAAGTCCAATGACACGATCGAGTCCATCGCCAACCAGTTCCACGTGCAGATCGGCGGCATCTACAAGATCAACAGCATGTACTCCGGCGAGGAGATCAACGTCGGCGCCACGTACAAGATTCCGAATGACCCCTACTACGGACGCGATTATCGCGCCCCAGCGCCAATTGCCCACGGCAACGGCTCGACGGTCTTCGGCACCTGCGTCTTCTGCGCCATCGCCGGCACACCGCCGCCGGAGTCGCCCTGCGCGCCGGACGGAGGCGGCAACCCGCTGGGCTATCACCTCCTGGCGCCCAATCCGCATTCGTCCTTCATTCGCGGCTTCTCCTGGTTCCACAATGGCGTAGACCTTGCCGCGCCCGAAGGCAACACGCTCGTCGCGGCGCAGGGCGGCCAGGTGATCTGGGCCGGCTGGGACTTCAACGGCTTCGGCTACTCCGTGAAGATTAACCACTGCCACGGCCTCGCCACCTCCTATGGCCACATGGACAAAGTGACGGTCTCGATTGGGCAGTTCGTCCAGGCCGGCGCCCCCATTGGGCTGGAAGGCTCGACCGGCTGGTCCACCGGCCCGCACTGCCACTACATGGTCTGGGTCGCCGGCAACCAGTTCGTTGATCCCTTCCCCTACTACGGGAGCGTCGGCGCGATTACGGGCTGATGCGCCGAGACATCGCCGAAGCCGGCTATCGCCCTTGACCCACGCGCGAAACCTGATACAATGCGTGAGGTACGGGGCGCGAGCGCACGTGGCGGGGGGAAGTGGCTGAGGTGGTGAGATAGGCTCAGCGGACGCCCCCACAGTGTGGCGCGCCCCGTTGGCATGCGCGCCGCCCTGCCCCGCAACGGAGGACGTCTCGCGCATGGACCCATCGCTTCGCCCCGCGCCGCTACAGATCAGCACGGTCTCCAGTGAGCTCAAGCAGCTTCGCGCGACCCAGGTTGAAGGGGATCGGCAAGCTGCCGGCGAAAGTATTCTGGTGGTGGAGAACGAGGACAGCAATCTGCGCCTCATGGAGCAGATTCTCGACTTTGCCGGCTATCGCTTTCTCCCCGCCACCAACGGCCTCGAAGCCCTGACCCTGCTAGACCGGGAGCACGTGGATCTGGTGCTGCTGGACCTGGCGATGCCGATCCTTGACGGCTACCGCACCACTGAGCTGATGCGCCTGCGACCCGATATGGCGCGCATCCCCATCGTCGCCGTCACCGCCCACGCCATGAACGAAGACCGCGAACTGGCGCTGCGCTGCGGCTGCACCGACTACATCGCCAAGCCATTCCGCCCGCACCAACTTCTCGACCTCATCGAGCGCCTCCTCAGCCGCCAATAATAACGGTTCCGTCGCGAAACGTGGTGCTTGGGCAAGGCTTGGGCAAGGCTTGGGCAAGAGTCGTGACTGGTCCTGGCTCCCATAGCGCCAGGCAATGCAAAGGCTTGCATACTCTGATAAGATGAGCTTCGCCGCCGAACGACGCGGCAAGGGTATTTTCGAGGAGGAGCGGCACTTATGTCACGAAAGGGCATGCGAGTCATCTTCGGCTCGCTTCTAGTGGTTGGCGTGCTCGCGCTGGCCGCCTGCGGAACGGGTAGCGGCGCCGGCGCGAAGACGACTCCGACCGCGACACCGGGCGCGGCGCAGATTGTGGCGCATATCAAGAATCTCCAGTTCAAGGACGCCACGTTCACGATGACCTTCAACTTCACCACGCAAGGACAGACTGTCAGTGGTTCGGGCGGCGGCAAGTTCACCAAGAATCCGGACCGGTCGGATATTCAGCTTGCCTTCCCGCTCACGGTCTCCGGCTCCACGTACAACCTGCAATATGAGGTGATCACGGACGGGACCACAAGCTACACGATGATTACGAGCAATCCGGACATTCCCGGTGTCTCGACCGGTGGCATGTGGACGAAGGGTACGACCGACTCGTCCTCATCCTCGTCTCCGTTCGGCAACACGTCGCAGTTCGGGGATTTCGCCACTGGCCTCGGCTCGCCCACACTCGTCGGCACAGAGACGGTCAACGGCGTCGCCACCTATCACCTCAAAGGGACCGACACCTCGACAGCCGGCAGCTCCATTGACCTGTATGTCCGCACGGACAACTATCAGCCCGTCAAGGCCGACTTCACCGAGACCGGCTCGTCGTCCGGCAACTTCACGCTGGTCTTCACAGGGTTCAACAGCGGTATCTCGATTGCCACACCGCCGGCCAGCCAGGTGACCGGCTCGTAGGTTCGTGGACCTCACTCCCGGCCTCCGCCGCGGCTCTGGCGCCGGCTCCGCGCAACGGGCGGCCTCACGGCGTCGGCGTGGGAAGGGGTGTCGGTTGCACGCAGGACTCGAACACCTGTGTTTCATGGCTGACGCCCGCGCTCGTCCAGGTAAAGTCAATGCTGTTGAGCGTGGTCGCGGAGCCGAAGGCGCGCCCGCTTACGGTCAGCGTCGTCGTCCCACCGGCGGGGATGTCACCGCTCGGCGGCTTGACGGTGCGGGCGCTGTCGCTGTTCACGACGCCGAGCGTATAGGTCGCGGTATAGCTGAGCGTCTGGCCGCCGGTGTTCGTAAGCGTGAGCGTCACGGGATCGCCAGTGCGGTCGAAACAGGTGTGCCCTGGGATGGTGTTCGGCGCGATCTGTAACACACCGGGACCCACGGTTGCCGTTCCCCCGGCCGCGGGCGTCCCGCCGAGCAGATGGCGCCCATACAGCAGCGCGCCTCCCCCGGCCAGCGCGAGCAGCGTGAGAACGGCCACCGCGACCAGCGGCCAGCGCCGGTGTTCGCGCGTTTGCGACTGCCGAGCCGGACGTTGCGCGCGGTCGTACTGGACAGGCCCGCTGGCCTCCACGGTTTGCCCAAAAATGTCAACGACGGTGACATGCGCGGTGGTCAGCGTGCCGCGTATCGGCGCGGCTCCGGCTCCGACGACGCTGGACGTGACCGGCGGCGTGGCCGTCACCGTGACGCGGGGCTCGTGCTGCGCCGGCGCGACGTTCGCCTGCTCCGCCTGCCAGAGAAAGTCATACGGCGCGTAGGATGGCGCCACGACCTCCACAATCATGGTCGCGGTGACGGGCGCGCCTTCGCGCGACTGTACGGGGATCGGCGCGACCTGCGTAAGCCGGATCACAGGGACGCGCTCTGGTGGCTGCGGCTTCATGGGACGCCCCTTCCGCTCATCAACTGATCTTGCTCAAGACCTGCCGCGCGATGCCACGCAGCGATTGCGGCACAGCGTAGAGCAGCGTCATCTCGCCCTCCAGAACGGTCAGCGCCGCCGCCTGCGTCTCGACGGTGATGCGCGTCTCCGGCAGCCAGAGTCGCTGTGTGAGGGCGTCGGGCGCGTAGCGATTGGCGTCTTGCCTGGGCGCGGCGCGCAACAGCCGCAGCAGCAGCGACTTCCAGGATTCGGCGATGATCGCCACGATCTCCGCCTGCCCATAGGCGCCGGGGTCGCTTGCCTGGACGGAGACCGGCTCGACAATCAGGCCGCCGGTCGTCTGGTTCAGCCGGCAGCGCAGCGTGGCCCGCGCGGAGACGGCCGCGCCGTCAAGCTCGAACTGGCCGCTCAGGAGCGTGGCGTCGGGTTGGAAGGCGACGCTCAAGGTTCGCCAGCGCCACCGCGCCGTCGCGCCACCGGATGTGACCGCCTCACCCGCGAGGGGACCGGCGTCGCTCATCTGCGCGAACGCGGCGGTGATCCCGTGCGCGCTGAAGGTCAGCGCCATATTCGGCGTCGTCCCGCCCGTCAACGCGGCGAGCCATCCCGGCTTCGCGCCATGTCCCGCGCGTGGCGGCAGCGCAGTCGCCATCGGTCCGGGTGTCGCGGAGGAGCCGGCTAGTGTGAAGCCCAGCGCCAGCGCCTGGACATCTGGCGTGCGCAGCGTCTGGAGCGCGCCAGAGCCGAGGCGCAGCACAGGGCGGCTGGCGTTTGGGCGTTCGGGCGCGGACGGTTGCTCGACGGGAAACGCGAGCCGTGGCGCCTCCGTCACATATGAGAACGGGACGCGCGCCAGCGCCTGCGTCGCGACGGTGAGCGCGCCGATGAGATTGCCGCCGATACCAGGAAGCACAGAGGCGGGATCCACCGGCGTCTTGCCGTGCTGGACCCGCAGATGACCGAGCCGGAGGTTCCAGGGCGACGGCTCGCTGAGCGCGAGATATGGCACGCCAGCCGAGGTCCGACGCAGGCGCGCGCCGCGTTCGACCTCGACTACGCCATCCACGGTGTAGATCGAGTGACCTACCTGCGCCCCGCCGTGGATCGGCATCGCCACCGTCACCTGGTCCGCGCCGCCACTGGCGACGGTGAACGCCGGCTGCTCCCACCATAGCATCGTCTTCGCGTTTGGCGGGGGCGCGGGGAAGCCGACCTGGCGCGGGACGACGCGCGGCGACTGCGCGGCAAGCGTGAGAGGATCATCCAGCGCGCGGGCGAGAATGTCGTTGAGCAGGTCTTCCTCGAACTGAAGCATGAGGTCGTAGCCACCGCTATGCGTTGACATCGGGTCCTCCCGCTGGCTTACTATGAATGCGGGCGAGAAATACGCTCGTTCGTTTCGCTGCGTCCATCGTATACCCAGGAGGTGGCGTCGTCAAACTCGTTTCGTTGAGCGCCAACGGCTAGCGGTGGTGGCGTGACCAACGCGGTTGAATGAGAGGTCCGCACGTGAGATATTTCGTGACCGGAGCGACGGGTTTCGTCGGCGGCCGGGTAGCGCGTCAACTGATCGGCGCGGGACATGAGGTGGTCGCCATCGCGCGCGATCCCGCGAAGGCCGGCGATCTGACGGCGCTTGGCGTCGCCGTTCACCGGGGCGACGTGACGGAGAAGGAGAGCATGCGCGCCCCGATGACCGGCGCGGATGGTGTGTTCCACATCGCGGGCTGGTACAAGATCGGCGTGCGTGACAAGACGCCGGGCGCCGCGATCAACATCACGGGTACGCGCAATGTGCTGGAGCTGATGCGCGAGCTGGCGATCCCAAAAGGCGTGTATACAAGCACGCTTGCCGTCTATTCTGACACGCATGGGCGGCTGGTGGATGAGACGTATCGCTACGACGGTCCGCACCTGAGCGAATATGACCGCACGAAGTGGGTGGCCCACTATGAGGTGGCGGAGCCGATGATCGCGGCGGGGTTGCCCCTGGTGATCGTGCAACCAGGCGTCATCTACGGTCCCGGCGACACGAGCGGCATTCACGGCCTATTCGTGCGCTATCTGCGCCGCAAGCTGCCGGGTGTGCCAACCGTCACGGCGTACAGTTGGGCGCATGTGGACGACATCGCGCACGCCCACCTGCGGGCGATGGAGGTAGGCGTCACGGGGCAGAGCTACAATCTCGCGGGACCGCCGGCTACAATCGTTGACGCGCTTGCCCTGGCGCAGCGCGCCACCGGCGTGCCGGCCCCGCGCCGACGTCTCTCGCCAGGGACACTGCGTACGCTGAGTCGCGTGATGGGTGTTGTCGGCGTCGTGGTCCCACTGCCCGCGGACCTCAGCGGCGAGTATCTGCGCGTAAGCGCGGGGGTGACCTACCTGGGCGACAGCGCCAAAGCGCGCGCGGCGTTGGGATTCGCTCCTCGCGCGTTGGAGGATGGGCTGGTGGAGACGCTTCAGTATGAGATGAAGCAGTTGGGGATGAGCCGCTAGCCCAGGAAGTACGCGCGCTGAACTACATCCGCGATGATATACTATCGCGGACATCGTTTCCGCCGGGGCTGTCAGGGTACACGCCCGGCGCCTGTTTGCCCGCGCCAGGTGACGCGGGATTCCAACCCAACCTTTCGGAGGGAGCGGCGATATGGCTGTCTGTACATCGTGCGGGCATGTTGGCTCGGCATTCGACCGTTACTGCCAGGTCTGTGGCAAGGAACTGAGTCTGGATCCCGTTCAAGACGACCAATGGCCTCTGTCTTCCTCGTCCAGCGATAGCCATGCCGCGCCGGAGGCCGCGGTGAGCGAACCAGCGGCGAGTCCGGGCAGCGCGCCCACCGCGACGGCCGTGACGCAGGCGCGGCTGATCGTCCGCTCGATTGCTGAAGG
>DATEGV010000041.1:0-8221 GCA_035279925.1 Ktedonobacterales bacterium
ACTCGCGGCGGAGGACAATCTGCGCGTCGCCAACGTCACGACGGCGGCGCAGTACTTCCATCTCCTGCGCGCGCAGGCCGCGTCACTGGGACACGACGCCCGCCCGCTGATCGTGATGACGCCCAAGAGCCTGCTGCGCCACCCGCTCGCCGGCTCCAGCCTCGCTGACCTCACCGAGCAGGGTTTCCATCCCGTCCTTGACGATGCGGCCGCCGCGCGCCATCCGGACGCCGTCGAGCGTCTGATCTTCTGTAGCGGCAAGGTATGGGTGGACCTTCAGGCCGCGCGTGGCGGCGAAGGCGATGCGCCAGCCGTGGCAATCGCGCGCCTGGAGCAGCTCTACCCATTCCCAGAAGCCCAGATGCGCGACATCCTCCAACGGTACGCCAGCGCGCGCGAGGTGGTCTGGCTGCAGGAGGAGCCGCGCAACATGGGCGCGTGGTCATATGTCGCGCCACGCCTGCGGGCCATGCTGCCGGCCGAGACGCCCTTGCGGTACATCGGACGGCCGGACCGCGCCAGCACGGCGGAGGGGTTGGCGGACGTGCACGCCTGGGAACAGAGCCGGATAGTGGATGCGGCGTTGGCGGACCTGCGCCAGCCCGCGATCGAGATGCGCGAGGGACAACATGTCGGTTGAGATTGTCGTGCCGCAGCTTGGCGAGTCTATCGTCGAGGCGACCGTCGGCCAGTGGCTCAAGCGGGAGGGCGATCAGGTGGCGGCCGGTGAGACGGTCGTTTCACTGGAAACCGACAAGGTCAACATGGAGGTTGCCGCGCCACAGGCAGGCGTCCTGCAAGGCGTCCGCAAGCATGAGGGTGACACCGTCGCCATCGGTGAGACGCTGGCCACCGTCGCGGAGCAGTCACCGGCCACCGCCGGCGCGGAGCAGTCACCCGCCACTACCGCCGCGAGTCCCGCCGCCAATGGTCGCGGCAAAACGCGCGCGCCGGAGAACGCCGCCCCAGCCACACCGGCGGCGGCTCCCGAGGCGACAAACGCCAACCTCGCCACCACCGCCGTCTCTCAGCCCGCCGCGCTACAGGTGTCCCACGAGACACCGCAGGCCACACCGTTGGCGCGTCGCATCGCCAGCGAGCACGGCCTCGATCTCAGCCAGGCGCGGGGAACCGGGCCTGGTGGGCGCGTCACGCAGGACGATGTCGCGCGGCTCCTCGAATCCACCCACACCACCGCCACCCAACCTGCCGCGACCGCCCAGGCGCCCGTCGCCACCCAGCCCGCGCCGGCTACGCCAGCCACGACTCCATCGCTCGGCGTCACGCTTCCCGGCGGAAATGATGGGCGGCGTGAGGAGCGCGTGCGCATGTCGCGCCGCCGGCTCACCATCGCGCGCCGCCTCGTCGAGGCGCAGCAGACGGCGGCCATGCTGACAACCTTCAATGAGGTGGACATGAGCGCCGTGATGGACCTGCGCGCGCGCCGTCGCGACGCCTTCAAGGAGCGGCATGGCGTCTCCCTTGGCTTCATGTCCTTCTTCACGCGGGCCGTCATCGGCGCGCTCAAAGCCTACCCCCGGCTGAACGCGGAGATACAGGGCGACGAGATGGTGCTGAAGCGGTACTACGACATCGGTATCGCCGTCAGCGCCGCCGAGGGGCTGGTGGTGCCCGTGCTGCGTGACGCGGACCGCCTGACCTTCGCGCAGATCGAGCAGCAGATCGCCGCGCTGGCGAGCAAGGCGCGCAAGAACGAGCTGAGCCTCGCGGAGCTGCAAGGCGGCACGTTCACGATCACCAACGGCGGAACCTTCGGCTCCCTGCTCTCCACACCGATCCTCAACGTCCCACAGGTCGGCATCCTGGGTATGCACAAAATCGAGGAGCGGCCCATCGCCAAGAACGGCCAGGTCGTCATCCACCCGATGATGTACCTCGCCGTCTCCTATGACCACCGCATCGTGGATGGCGCGGAAGCCGTCGGATTCCTCGTGCGCGTGAAGGAGCTGCTCGAAGACCCGGAGACGCTGCTGCTGGAGGGGTAGCGCGACGCTGGCTCCTCCTTGTTCCTGGTGAGGAACGGACCTCACCCCCAGCCCCTCTCCCACGGGGAGAGGGGAGTCAGCGCCACGACCTTCGGGCCGGGTTCCCTCTCTCCTGGGAGGCACGACGGCGCTGCGCGGGTTCCTCTCTCCTGGGAGGCACGACGGCGCTCGCCGCGCGGGTTCCCTCTCTCCTCGCGCGAGAGCGTGGGAGCAGGGGGTGAGGTTTAGCGCTTGTCCGTGCGCCGCGCCAGCCGCCACAGGCCAGTGGCGCCGAAGACCAGCGCTGGCATCCAGAGCGACTCGAAGAGACGGAAGAACGTCGTCGCGGCCGGAGTTGCCAACGATAATCCCAGGATCAGGACGCCAATGAGCGCGGGCCATAGCCCAGCCGAGACGGGATTCTGGCCAATGACGTGTGCGCGCGCGGCGACCATCAGCAACGCGACCGCGCCGCCGACGGCCAGCAGGTGGAAGCCTTCGACATCATTGGCGGGCACGACACCATAGAGCCAGAGCACGTTGACAAGCGCGACAGGCGCGACGATGACGCCCGGAATGAGGTAGTGGTCGCGGTCGGCCAGATGCGCCAGGAGCAGCCCCACACCCAGCGCCAGCAGTCCCAGTTCGTGGTCCGGGCGCAGCGTCGCGGCGACGACCGCGCAGACGACTCCTTCACCAAACAGCACGAGCGTTGCCGTGTGGGACGTCTTAACAACGGGCGTGGTCAGTGAATTCGCGGTGGCCATCATCCATCACCCTCCACTGTCGCGGGCAGTTCGCCTCAAGAGGGATGATAGCGGCGAGTTGTGACGAAACTCTTACGGTTCGCGCCCTGCCGAGCTAGCCGGAGATGGCTCCTACCGCCTCGTGTTGAAACGCCCCAATCGCGCGGAAGCGTTGATAGCGGCGCTCGATCAGCGTCTCGGTGGGAACCTTGCCGAGCTCGTCAAGATTGGCGACGATGGCGTCTTTGACGGCGGCGGCGGCGGCGCGATGGTCGCGGTGCGCTCCGCCAAAAGGTTCGGGGATGATACCCTCGATGAGCCGCAGCGACAGCAGATCGTTGGCGGTGATCTTCATCGCGGCGGCGGCCTCCGAGGCGAACGCGGCGTCGCGCCACATGATGGACGCGGCGGCCTCCGGCGTCGCCACGGTGTAGATCGCGTTCTCGAACATCAGGATGCGGTCCGCGACACTGATGCCCAGCGCGCCGCCGCTGCCGCCCTCACCGATAACGATCGCGAGGATCGGCGTGCGCAGGCGCGACATCACCAGCAGATTCTCGGCAATCGCCTGCGAAATACCGCGCTCCTCATCCTCAAGCGTCAGCGAGGCCCCTGGCGTGTCAATCAGCGAGACGATGGGCAGATGGAAGCGTTCGGCCTGTCGCATCAGCCGCTCCGCCTTGCGGTAGCCCTCCGGGTGCGGCATACCGAAGTTCGCCTCCTGCCGCTCTTTGGTGTCGCGCCCCTTCTGATGCCCAATCAGCATCACCGTCCGGCCGTCTATGCTTGCCAGACCACCCAGAATCGCGCGGTCGTCGCCGAAGCGCCGGTCGCCGCGCAGCTCGAAGAAGTCATCGCAGATCAGTTTGACGTAATCCGCGGAGTAGGGGCGGTTACGGTGCCGCGCCACCAGCACGCGCTGCCAGGGGGTGAGGGAGCCGTAGATCTCGCGGGTGCGCCGCTCCAGCTCGCGTTCCAGATCGCTGACGTGCGCGCGCTCGTCCGGTTTCATGCGGTCGCCGCGCTTCTGCAACGTCTGGATACGCTTTTCGAGATCAGCCAGCGGCTTCTCAAAGTCGAGATCGAACGGCATTGTGACATCCTCCCAGGCGACATCCGCCCGCACGCATGGAAAACAGCTCCACGTAGACCTAGTCCGTCACCCGCGCCTTCCCGGCGTAGAGTCGCAGCAACCGCGCCAGCGTCGCGCGCAGCACCCGACGGTGGACAATCCCATCAATCATGCCGTGTTGCAGGCAGAACTCAGACGAACCGGTGTCCTTGGGCAGCTTCATGTGCATGAATTGCTCGATGACGCGCGGCCCGGTGAAGCAGATGCGCGCGCCCGGCTCGGCCAGAATTACATCACCAAGCGACGCGAAGCTCGCCGCGACGCCGCCCGTCGTGGGATCGGTCATCAGCGAGATATAGGGCACGCCCGCCTCGTTCAGTTTGGCCAGCGCGGCGGAGGTCTTCGCCATCTGCATCAGCGCCGTCAGCCCCTCCTGCATGCGCGCGCCGCCAGAGGACGAGATGATGAGCAGGGGGATGTGGTCGGTCGCCGCCTGCTCGATGGCGCGCGTCAGCTTCTCGCCGACCACCGACCCCATACTGCCGCCGATGAAGCGGAAGTCCATGATGGCGATCATCAGGGGCAGGTCCTCGATCATGCCGCGCCCGATCACGACGCCCTCGGTCAATCCAGAGTTCGCGCTCTCGCTCTGCAGTTTGGAGCGGTATGATTGCGAGCGGCTGACGAAGCCGAGTGGATCGGTCGGTTGGAGGTCGCCCGCCATCTCCTGAAAGGAATCGGGATCGAGCAGTAGTTCGATGCGCTCCGGCGCGCTGAGACGGAAGTGGTGGCCGCAACGCTGGCAGACGCGCTGGTTCTTCTCCCAGTCCTTGCTGATGAGCAATTCTTTGCAATTGGGGCACTTCACGGCCAGATTGTCGGGCAACGCGCGCGGTATCGTTCCCGTATGTGCGCCGTTCTGGCTGTCCACGGTGAGCGCCGGCTGCGACTCGTCCTTCACTCTCGACCCCCCAATCATCACGGCGACGCCCCTGCGGCGGCGATCACGACGCCAGCCCGCCGAGGCGACACCCGCCCTATCATCGCAAACAATACGTTAGCTAGTCAACAAGCGCCCTGCGCTAGCAATCAGTCGTCAAAGAGCGCGTCCACAAACTCCTCGGCGTCGAACGGAGCCAGGTCTTTGAGCGATTCGCCGGTGCCGACGAACTTGATCGGCAGCCCAAGCTCCGAGGCAATGGCGAACGCGATGCCTCCGCGCGCCGTGCTATCCAGCTTCGTGAGGATGACCCCGCTCACGCCGGAGTCCTGAACGAACTGCTTGGCCTGCAAAAAGCCGTTCTGGCCTGTCGTGGCGTCTATCACCAGCAGCACTTCGTGCGGGGCTTCTGGATCGTATTTCTGCAAGACGCGCATGATCTTTTTGAGTTCTTCCATCAGGTTGAACTTCGTGTGCAGCCGGCCCGCCGTGTCCACGATCAGCGTGTCCGTGCCGCGCGCCTGCGCCGCCTGCATCGCATCGAAGACGACGGCTCCCGGATCCGCGCCGTGCTGGTGGCTGATGACCGGCACGCCCACGCGCTCCCCCCACGTCTTGAGCTGCTCCGTCGCCGCCGCGCGGAACGTGTCGCCCGCCGCAAGCATCACGCGATGCTTCTGCCGCTTGAGCAGGTACGCCATCTTGGCGATGCTGGTGGTCTTACCGACGCCGTTGACGCCGACGACGAGGTACACGCTGATCGGTGAGGTCTCCGACACGACCAGCGGTTCCGGCTCGCCGAGCAGCAGCAGCAGCTCGTCTTTCAGCGCGTCGCGCAACTGTGAGCCGCGCTCGATGCGCTCGGCGCTCACCCGCTCGCGCAGCGTGGCGAGCAGACGCTCCGATGTCGTGACGCCGACATCGCCGGTGATCAACGTCTCCTCCAGCTCATCCCAGAAGTCGTCGGTGATCTCGTCGGATTCCAAAGTCTCGTTCAGGCGACCGAAGAGCTGGCGCGTGCGTCCCAGGCTGAAGCGGAACGGATTGCGGAAGCGACCGCCGCGTTCGCGGGATTCCTGAACCTCGTCGTCCTCGTCGTCCTCCTCCGGCTCTGGCTCCGCCTGCGCGGCTACCGGCGGAGGCGCGGCTACGGTGGGCGGCGTCGCATGCGTTTGCGCCATGGGAGGAGCCTGCGTCACTGGTTGAGGAGCCGGCGCCGGAGGAGTAGGCGGCGCAACTGGCGCTGGCGGCGCCGGCGCGACCATTACCGCTCCTTGCGGCTCCTCTGATCCCGCATCCGCGGTGGCCGCTTCGTCGTCGTCCGCGCGCTCAGCCTGCTGGCCATCCTCGTCCCGCTCGTTCGGCTCCTGCTCATCGGGACGCCGAAATAAACCTTCGCGCAGTCGCTTAAACACGTTCGCTCTACCTCTATCGCACGCCTGCCTGCGGTGTCATTATCAGGGCTTTTGTTTGTGTCCGGTCCAGTGCGCCGGCCGATTCCGGTCACGACGACGTGTGGACCGGGGGCCAGAGCCGCTCACGCCAATGGGGCGTACGCGCGATGGGTGGTCACAGCACGCCCCACGCTACGCCCCGCGAACGGCGCCCCGCGCCGCCGGTCCATACCGTCTTTCGTCGCCAAACGCTCAGCCCTCGTTATCGCGCGCCGCGATAGGAGTGCATCGAGCCATCGCTCACCGGCTCATTGATAATGATGTCGCCGTTGCGAATTTTGACGTTGTACAGGCAATTCGGATTCGTGCAGACCCAGGCCTTGAATTGAATTGACGCGCCTTGGCTGCCGAAGTCCGACAGCGGAACCAGATCCCCGGCCCCGCACTTGCGACATCGCGGAAAAGCAAACTCCACTCCCACGCCCCCTTGCTCAAGCTCCACCTACGCGCTGCGCAGTGAGATTCGCGACCCACCCCTGCCACTATGCCCGGCGCATCGGTCGCATTGAGCCTCCACCGCCGTCTCCGCCTGTTCGCGCGCCACGGACGCTATCATCGCACACTATAGCACAAACGCCGGAGGCTCAGCCGGTGGCGCAGACTGTACTCAACATGTCCGCGCGCAAGTTCCAGGCCACCTTCCGGGACAACCTCCGCTCGCCGCCCAGCGATTTCGGCCCCATGCGGCTCAGTTCGTGCCTCTGGCCGCCGTTCACACGTTATCAAATCAAGACAGACAGCTATCACCCACTTGTCCACAGGTTGTCAACCGGGCGGGCCTGGTATATACTGAGCGAAGCAGCCTTGCTCTCGCTGGCTCGCGGTCTGCCGTGTGTACGCTCGGCTGGCGCCGTGACGGGGAGGTCGTCTGTCGCGAATTGCCGCGAGGAGGAAGTCCCATGGAGAATCGTCGCCGTCCAGCCCGCCCACCGCGCCGTGTGCGGTCGGTCCCTACCGACCCGCTCGACATCCTCTGCGAGCCTGCTGGCGACGCCCGCCCCACGCATGGCGAATCCGACGCGACGCCGCGCGATTTGCCCGTTCTGCCCGTGCGCAACACCGTCGTACTTCCTCATATGGTCGTCCCGCTCTTTGTGGATCGCGCGCCCGCCGTCCACGCCATCGAGGCCGCCGCCCGTGGCGGAAGCCTCCTGCTCGTCACCCAACGCTCCGAGCAGACCGAGGATCCCACCTACCTGGATGTGTATGATGTCGGCACCGAATGCAAGGTCAATCGCGTCCTCAAGATGCCTGACGGCACGACCAGCGTGATGGTGCAGGGTGTACGCCGGGTGCTCATCGAGCGCTGGCTACAACACAGTCCCTATGGCCGCGCCCTGGCTCGCCCCTACGACGAAGCCACTTCCGGCGATGAGCAGGCGGAGGCCTTGTCGCGCACCGCGCTCTCCCTGCTCAAACGCTGCGCCACGCTCAGCGACCGCGTCACTGAAGACGTGTATATTCAGGCGCTCAATATCCACTGTCCAGGCGAGCTCGCCGATTTCGTCGTCGCGCAGCTTGAGCCGCCGATCACCGTGCGCCAGGAGATCCTCGAAACGTTCAGCTCGTCGCTGCGGCTGCGCAAGGTCTGCGGCCTGCTGCGACGCGAGGTAGACGTGCTGGAGCTCGAACACAAAATCCACGACGAGGTGCAGCAGGAGGCCGACCGGGGCCAGCGCGAATTCTTCTTGCGCGAGCAGCTCAAGGCGATCCAGCGCGAATTGGGCGAGACCGACTCCACTGAGAGCGACGCCATCGAGCTGCGCGAGCGTGTCTGCGCGCGGGGTATGCCCGACGAGACCGAGACGCGCGTGCTCAAAGAGGTGAGCAGGCTCGAAGCCATGCCCGCGATGGCCCCGGAGCAGAGCGTCCTGCGGACCTACGTGGACTGGATGATCTCGCTGCCGTGGCAGGAACGAACACCTGACCAGTTCGACCTCAAACACGTCGCCGCCCTGCTGGATGAGCGACACTACGGCCTGGAGAAGGTCAAGGACCGTATCATCGAGTACATCGCCGTACGC
>DATEGV010000042.1:0-14626 GCA_035279925.1 Ktedonobacterales bacterium
GTGCTCCTGATGATGCAGAACTGCCCGCAGTTCATCATCGGCTTCTACGCGATCCTGCGCGCGAACGCCGTGGTGACGCCGCTGAGCTCGATGCTCGTGACGAACGAGCTGCGCCACTACGCGCGGGATAGTCAGGCCGAGGTCGCGCTGGTCGGTCAGGAACTCTATCCGCAACTAGCGCCGCTGCTGCGCGAGGGAACGGTGCGGCGGACAGTGGTGGCGGCGTACTCCGAGTATCGCGGCGACCTGGCGGACATCCAGGCGCCGGAGGTGGTTATGGCCGCGCGCGAGGCGATCACGGAGCCGGGCGTCACACTCTGGGCGGACGCGCTGGCGGCCGGCGGCGAACCTGGTCCGCTCGTGGTTGGGCCGGACGACCTCGCGGTGCTGCCATACACGTCGGGAACGACGGGAACGCCGCGCGGCTGCATGCATTCACACCGCACGGTCATGGCAAACGTGGTCGGCGGAGTCACCTGGAATCAGGCGACGAGTGAAAGCGTGACACTGGCGGCGCTGCCGCTCTTCCACGTCACGGGGATGCAAGGCAGCATGAACGCGCCCATCTATCGCGGCGCCTGTGTCGTGCTGATGACGCGCTGGAACCGTGACACAGCGGCGGAGCTGATCCAACGCTACCGGGTCACGGGGTGGGGCAACATCAGCACGATGATGATTGATTTTCTGGCCAATCCGCGCGTCGGTGAGTATGACCTTTCGTCGCTGGAGGGGATCGGCGGTGGCGGCGCGCCGCTGCCCGCGGCGGTTGGCGAGCGGCTGCTGGCCATGACGGGGCTGCAATACGTGGAGGGGTACGGCCTCACGGAGACCATGGCGCAGACGCACGCCAACCCATCGGATCGGGCCAAGCTGCAATGTCTGGGCATCCCGGTCTTCGATCTCGATGCCCGCGTCGTAGACCCGGCGACGCTCGATGAGCTGGGGCCGAACACGGATGGAGAGATTCTCGTCTCCGGTCCGCAGGTGTTCCTGGGGTATTGGAACCAGCCCGAGGAGACGGCGCGCTCATTCGTGGAACTGGACGGCAAGCGCTTCTTTCGGACGGGCGACCTCGGACACTACGATGAGGAAGGCTATTTCTTCCATACGGACCGCCTCAAGCGCATGATCAACGCCTCCGGATTCAAGGTCTGGCCGGCGGAGGTGGAGACGCTGCTCTACCGGCATCCGGCGGTGCAAGAGGCGTGCGTCATCGCGTCGCCGGACGAGCGGCGGGGCGAGACGGTGAAGGCGCTGGTAGTGCTGCGCGCAGGTCACGGCGGCACGACGCCGGAGGAGATCATCGCGTGGGCGCGCGGCGAAATGGCGGCGTACAAGTGCCCCCGCGGCGTGGAGATGGTCGAGCGTCTGCCCAAGTCACCGAGCGGCAAAGTGCTGTGGCGGACGCTCCAGGAACAGGAACGCGAGCGGGTGACGCGCCGGCCGGACGTGGATGAGTAGCGCGGCTGCCTCTGCCGAACCCGCGCAGGCGGGTTTCGTGGCCGCAGGCCCTCGCTGCGCTCCCACGCCCGCTCCGCAGGGCTAGGCCCTGCTTCTCGCGCCTGTCGGCGCTCGCGCGGTCGTGCTGGCCGGTTTCAACCGCCGGCTGCTCGCGCATCGGATACCTACCCTTGAAAGAGGGGGTCGGGGGGTTAGGTTCCGCATCACCGACTGCAAGCCAAAGATTGCATCGGCGCGGCGGCGACGGTAGGATCAGATGCGACGGGCGCCGCGCACGCGATCAGGCGTATCAGCACGGCGACACTCAACGGTTGAGAGGAGAACGTATGGCTGACAGGAACGACTGGAATCGCGGAATCATTGAGGAGTTCCGGGCGAACAAAGGGCAGGTCGGCGGCATGTGGGAAGGCAGGCCCTTACTCGTGCTCACCACGACCGGCGCCAAGAGCGGGCAGCCCCGCACGAGTCCCGTGATGTATCTGCGCGAAGGCGACCGCGTGTACGTCTTCGCCTCCAAAGCTGGCGCGCCGACCAGCCCCGACTGGTATCACAACATGCTCGCCCATCCAGAGGTCACTGTCGAGCTCGGCGACAAGACCTACAGCGCGACCGCAAAACCGATAACCGGCGCCGAGCGCGACACCATCTACGCAAAGTGGGCGAGGATGTATCCGCAGTTCCAGGGGTATCAGGAGAAGACCAGCCGCACCATTCCGGTGATTGAACTGGAACCGCGCACAACGTAGGACCGCTTTTCGAGCCGACGCGGAGACGGGCATTCCCGCAATCATCCGGCCAGCCGCCGCGCCAGACGATCCAGTCGCCGCGCGTAACTGTGATGCTCGATCTCCACATAGTGGCGGGTTGACTCCTTGTAGGTGACGCCGCCGCCGTAGTTCTCCTGTCCCACCGCCTTCCGCGCGCGGAACCAGGCCGCGCGACGTGGCGAACGTTTCCGCGCGGTGAGAAAGCGCGCGATCACCCGCGCCTGCCGCTCCTCCAGCCCCCACTGCCCACTATCCGGCTGGATCAGCCCCACCACGAAGAGATTGTCATAGCGCGGGTGGAAGACATTCAGGTACAGGCTGGGATGCCCGCGCCGCCAGTTCAGCAGCGCCTCGTCCAAGAATGGGAAGACGATCTTGAAGCCGGTCGCGTAGACAATCAGGTCCACCACCTCACGCGAGCCGTCCACGAAGACCACCTCATCGCCCGCGTACTCGCGGATGTCCGGCCGTGGCGACACGTCGCCGTGCGCGATGTAGTACGGCAGATGGGCGTTGACGATGGGGTGTGTCTCGAAGAGCTTGTGATCCGGCGGCATCACCCCGTAGCGGCTCAGATCGCCCACCGCCATACGGTATGTCAGGCGGCCAATCATCCGGCGTAGCGCGAGGGGCATGCCCAGATCCAACAGCCGCTCGCCCACCTGATCCACTGGACGCCCGAAGAAGTACTTTGGCATGTAATAGTAGCCGCGCCGCGTGCTCAGCAGCGTGCGCGTGGCGTGCTGCGCGGATTCGGCCGCGATGTCACAGCCGGAGTTGCCCGCGCCCACCACCAGCACGCGCTTGCCCTCCAGCGCGTCCGGCGTCTTGTACTCCGAGGAGTGCAGCGTCTCGCCCGTAAACACGCCCGGATACTCAGGATACTTCGGCTCCCAATTGTGCCCGTTACAGATGATGACGCCCGCGTAGCGCCGTCGCTCGCCGCTGCTGAGCGTTACCTCCCACGAGCGGCCATCATCCATCGGCTCGACGCGCGTCACCTCGGTGTTGAAGGTGATGTCGCGCTCAAGGTCGAACGTGCGGGCATAGGCCTTGAAGTATTCCAACACCTGGATGTGGCTGGGAAAGTCCGGGTAGTCCGTGGGCATTGGAAAGTCGCGGTACTCGGTGAGCGGCTTCGAGGAGATCAGGTGGATCGAGCGGTAGACGCTGCTATGCGGCTTCCCGTAGTACCAATTGCCGCCAATGCCATCCTCGCGTTCGAAGACATCGTAGGCGATGCCCACGTCCTTGAGGTTCTTCGCCACGGTCAGCCCGGACGAGCCCGCGCCGATGACGCAGTAGCGCTCGACTACTCCGTTGGATGAACTCCCCATTGTCTTGCCTTCCCCTCCCCGGCCGACGCGCGCATGCGATGTTCGCCACAGACGACTTCCAAAGGCGACACTGTGGTGCTACGGGTGGCTGGCGCTGTTATGTGTCTGTTGTTCCGAGCGCGGGCCACGTTTTTGGTTTTGCTGCAAACCCATCCACGTAAGCAGCGCGACAAAGAACCCAATCATGCCGACTGGCACAAGCACCCACAATACCTTGTAAATGAATGGAGCGCTTGTTGGCAACGACACGTAATCACCCTTTGCATAACGGAGCGAAGTCACACCCAAGCAGACGAATGCCATCCCGCCCATCGCCCACCCGATGAGCCAGAGTCGCAACATCGAAAGCGGCCAGGGCGGACGATGCCGACCAACGGCAAAAAAACCGAGCCGGATCACGCCGAGTCCCATGAGGACGAAGAAGATGCCAAAGCAAGTTGATATCGGCACCAGTGTGACTCTCTACTGAAGTAAAATGCGGAACGGCGAACGGGATGTCAATAAGTATAGCGTCCGGGCTTTCGCTATTTCGCGATACAGTGACTGACCATCGGCGGCGTCTTGAAACTACCTGTAGAATACGCTCTGACGTCACGGGCCGTACAGAGACGGCTGCGCGACGCACTCGAAAGGGTCTGCGTCACGAATGAGACTGCGAACTCGGGCCGCTCTTGTGCCACATTTCCGCGTGTGAGTATACTGAACAGCCGATCGTTATCCTATGCTGCTGTAGTGACCCACCATACGCCGCCCTCAGAAATCAGGGTCCAAAGTATCCTTCCTGGTAGCCCACTCTGTGTGACTTCTCCGCGATCATGGTGGAAAGGGTGGAATCCACATGGCAAACGCGAGTCCCGCGACTAGAACCATTCCTGGCGCCTGCCCGCACGACTGCCCGGACCGCTGCGCCTGGCTCGTCACCGTCGAGGATGATCGAGCCACCGCGCTCGCCGGCGATCCGAGCCATCCGTTCACACGCGGCGGCCTCTGCGCCAAGGTCAACCACTATCTGGAGCGCGTCTACAGCCCCGATCGCCTGCTCCATCCGCTGCGGCGAACCGGCCCCAAAGGCGACGGAACGTTCGAGCGCGTGAGTTGGGACGAGGCGCTGGACGACATCGCGGCGCGGCTCAAGCGCATCATCGCGGAGGACGGCCCGACCGCCATCATGCCCTACAGCTACTCCGGCACACAGGGGATGATCCAGAGCGGGGCTATGGGCGACCGCTTCTTCCAGCGCCTCGGCGCCACGCGCCTGGAGCGAGCGATCTGCGGGAGTACCAGCGGCGCGGGCATCGAAGCGACGATGGGCACGACGGTCGGGATGCTGCCCGAAGATATGGCGCTCAGCCGCTTCATCATTCTGTGGGGGACCAATACCATCGTCACCAACCTGCATCTCTGGCCCTTCATTCGCCAGGCGCAGGAACGGGGCGCGCAAGTCGTCGTAATTGATCCGCTCAAGACACGCACCACCGCCGCCGCCGATTGGCACGTGCGCCCGCTCCCCGGAACGGACGCGGCCCTCGCGCTTGGCATGGCGCATGTCATCGTCGCGGAGAAGCTCTACGACGCCGCCTATGTCTCCGCGTACACGCGGGGGTTCGACGAGCTCACGCGCCGGCTGCATGAATACGCGCCGGAGCGGGTCGCCACGCTCACCGGGCTGGACGCCGATGAGATCGTCAGTTTGGCGCGAGCGTACGCCACGACGCGCCCGGCCGCGATCCGCCTGCTCATCGGCATGGAGCATCACGCCACCGCCGAGATGGGCTTCCGCGCCATCAGTTGCCTGCCGGCGCTGGTGGGCGCGTGGCGCGAGCGCGGCGGCGGACTGCTGCACCATACGATGGCTCTCCACGGGCAGGCGCTCAACGGCCGCGCGCTCAGGTCGCCGGAGCCGGAAGACCGCGCGATTCGTGAAGTCAACATGGTCCAGCTTGGGCAGGCGCTCACCGATCCGAGCCTCGATCCGCCCATCCGCGCGCTCGTCGTCTACAGCAGCAATCCCGCGACAACCGCCCCGAACCAGAACCTCGTCCTGCGGGGCCTGCGCCGCGACGACCTCTTCACCGTCGTCCACGAGCACTTCCTCACGGACACCGCGCGCTACGCCGACTACGTGCTCCCGTCCACCATGGAGATCGAGCATTGGGATTTGTTTGGGTCGTGGGGCCACACCTATGTCGCGCTCAACCAGCCGGCCATTCCTCCACAGGGAGAGGCGATCCCGTTGACCGAGCTGTTCCGCCGGCTGGCGGCGCGCATGGGTTTCGACGAGCCGTACCTCCAGGAACCCGATGAGGCGATGATCCGGGCGGCGCTGGCGAGCGACCATCCCTACCTGCGCGGCGTGGATTTCGACCGGCTGCTCGCCGCTGGCTGGGCGCCGCTCAACCTGCCGGATGACTGGCTGCCCTACGCCGAGGGCCAGTTCCCCACCGCCTCCGGCAAGTGCGAGTTCTTCTCGCCCTCGCTCGCGGAGCGTGGCTTCGATCCACTGCCGGCGTATCAGCCCGCGAACGAAAGCCCGCACGGCGACCCCGCGCTCGCCGCCCGCTACCCGTTGATCCTGCTCACGCCGAAGTCGGCCCTGCATTTCCTCAATTCGAGCTACGCCGACGCGCCCCGCTCCCTGCGCGCCGAACGCGAGCCGTGTCTCGACATCCACCCCACGGATGCGGCCGCGCGCGGTATCGGCGAGGGCGACCAGGTGCGTGTGGTCAACGAGCGGGGCGTGGTGACGCTGGCGGCGCACATCGGCGACCGGGTGCGCCCTGGTGTGGTGGCGATGCCCTCCGGCTGGTGGGCGTCGCGCAGCCCTGGCGGCTCCTCGGCCAACGCGCTCACTCCGGACAACCTCACGCTCTGGGGCGGCGGTGGTGACTTCCTCGACACGCTGGTCGAGGTGGAGCGCGACCCGCTCAGCTAGTCCTGCCAGTCGCCGACGCGCACATGCCCCTTGAGCAGATTGCGCGCGATGATGAACCGCTGGATCTCATCGGTGCCGTCGAAGATGCGGAAGACGCGCATCTCGCGATACCAGCGCTCGATGGGCAGCTCGCGCGTGTAGCCCATGCCGCCGTGGATCTGAAGCATACGATCCACCACGCGGTTCGCCATGTTCGCGCCATACAGCTTCGCCATCGAGGACTGATGCCGGTTGTCCTGCCCCTGGTCGGCCAGCCACGCCGCGCGCAGCGTGATCCACTTCGTCGCCTCGATCTCCACCGCCGAGTCCGCGATCATCCACTGGATCGCCTGCCGGTCCGCCAGCGGCTGCCCAAAAGTCACGCGGTTCTTCGCATGCTCGATGGACATCTCCATCATCCGCTCGCACGCGCCGACCGCCCGCGCCGGAATCGCCCAGCGCGCCGCCCCGATCCAGCGCATCGCCAGATCGAAGCCGCGCCCCTCCTCGCCCAGCATGTTCTCGTGCGGCACGCGCACATCCTTGAAGATCAACGCCGCCGGGTCCCATTCCCCCATCGTGGCGATCCGCTCCGACCGCCAGCCCATCTCGCGGTCCACCAGGAAACACGTGATGCCGCCGTGCGCGCCCTTCTCCTTGTCGGTGATGGCGAAGACCATCGTGAAGTCCGCGTCGTTGCCGTTGGTGATGAAGATCTTCTCCCCGTTGAGCACCCACGAGTCGCCGTCTTTCACCGCCGTCATGCGGATATTGCCCGCGTCCGACCCGGCCTCCGGCTCCGTCAGCGCGAAGCACGACTGGCGCGTGCCCTCGATGGTCGGCAGCAGATAGCGCTGCTTCTGCTCCGCGTTGCAGGCGTAGAGGATGTTGTCCGCGTAGCCGCCGAAGCTGAACGGCACGAACGTTCGTCCGACCTCCATCAGCGTCAGGCATGTCGCCACCGACCCCAGGTTGGCCCCGCCATACTCCTCCGGCGTATTGATGCCCCAGAATCCCAGCCGCCGCGCCATCGCCTGGAGCTCGCGGAGCTGCCCCCGCTCTAAGCCCGGCCGTCCCTCGCGCTCGTTGCGCAGCACCTCGCCTTCCAGCGGCATCAGTTCGCGCTGCACGAACGCGCGCACGGTCTGCTGGATCAGTTTCTCTTCAGACGACAGCGTAAAATCCATCGTAGTTCTCCCTCAGCCACGCTCTCGACGCATGTTGCCATCCAGTATAGGCGATGAGAGCAAACGGAAGGAAGGCGAACAGACGGGAGACAGCAAGCGCCGCCACACCCCAGAGAGCGTGGCGGCGCGTTGATCGGCGCTGGCGATTGGCGCCGTCGAAGTGTTTGCGCGACGAGGAGGCTAGACCAGGAGGCTAGACCAGGAGGCTAGACCAGGAGGCTAGGCCGCGTTGGGAGAGGCGTTCTTCGGCGTATCCGCGCCGCAGTGGACCTCGGGATTCCACATCGCGAACATCCCGCTGGGGTTGCTCTTCCAGATCCAGGCGTGCAGCGAGTAGAACGCCGGCAAGCCATAGCGATTTGGCGTGGTGGTCAGCATGAACCCCTGGCCAAAGAGCATCGGCGGCGACTCATGGGTCGCGTCCCACGCCTGCTTGAAGGCGATATACTCGACGGCTACCAGATGCACTTCACCATTGTTCCCAGGCTCATAGACGAGCGCCTGCGGCTTCAGCGCGTTGATCTTTCCTCCAGAGACCAGGCCGCCGTTGACGTAGTGGATTCCCATCGCGCCGGCCGGCGGATTCGCGATGCAGGCGATGCCCGCCGCGTCGGTGAATAACCCGTACCCATTCGCCTTCGCGACGGCCAGGTCGTGGTAGCGTACGGTCGCCAGACGAACGCGCGCGAGGTCGCCGTCGCCGTGGTGGCCGGCGTGTGCGGCGGCAATCGGCATCCCCAGGAGTAGCGTGGTGGTGATCGCGGCGAAGGCGATCACAAACACGAATTTAAAGTGGCGCATGCAATCCTCTCCTTAGCGATAGAAATAGGGATCGAGCACGCTCACTCGCGTGATGCGATCAACTGGGAGGCCGTTGCGAGTGGCCGCCCTGCGAATGGCCTCCGGATTGGGACCGTCATAGACGCAGAAGGTCTTCCGTTTGTCGTCGGAGACGTAGGAATGCGCCCACGTCACGCCGTCGTCGGCGTTGTTGGTGACGACATTGAGGCAGATACTGGCGCCTTCGTCCGTGACGGGGATCTGTAGCCCCTCCGGGAAGGTGCGCTCGACGAGATACCGTGGCATTGCTCACTCCTCCGCGCCTGGATGGCTCGCGCGCCGATACGTGCGCCAACGCGCGTGCGATGGGATCGCTCCAGGCGTAATCAGCTTAGTCGGAGAGACTCGTCGTCCACATCGGGGATGGCGCCCATACTGGAGGATGACTACCCCCATGTTGGCGAGCGTGAGGAGTCGAAAGGGGGAGCAGCGCACGCCTGTGGCGGCTAGCGCGCAACGTTGACCGAGGCGCCGGTGGCGACCAGACCCTGCGCGAGCGCGCACGTGATCGCTTCCGCGCGTGAGTTGACACGCAGTTTGGCAAGGATCGCGGAGATATGATGTTCAACGGTCTTGGGAGAGAGATAGAGGCGGGTGGCGATCTCCGCGTTGCGCAAACCCTGGACAACGAGCTCAAGCACTTCGATCTCGCGCGCTGTCAGGTTGGCGCCGTTGGAGCGGGTACTCGCTCGTGGACCGCGTGGCAGGTCACGGGCGCCCAGTTCGCGCAGCCGGCGGGCGACGATACGGGTGGCGCCGTGGGCGTCGAGTCGCTGGAACGCCGCAAGGGCAGCGCGCAGGGTTGTCTCATCGGCGGCCCCAGCGCGAGCGAGCGCCGCCTCGTAGGGGCATCCGCGTTCCTCCCAGAGGCGCGCGGCGGCCTCCCAGGCGCCATCCATCTCACGCGCATAGGGCTCCGCCGCGCCATCGGAAGGCGTCTCTACGCCCGCGCGTTGTTGCCAGCAGGCGAGTTCACCAATCACCCACGACACGTGCCGCTCAATAGCGACGGCGAGCGCCGGGGATGTCGCCTCGATGACGAGTGATGGTCGCCCTTCGAGCCACGCCGCTTCCGCGCGGGCGGCAGCCACTGGACCAATGTGCTGGAGCTCGCCCGTCGGTTCCGCCAGATCACGCGCCTCGTCGAGCAGCGGCCAGCACTCCGGGTCGCCCCGCCGCGCCCGGAGCAGCGCAAGCGTCACCAGCGCCTGTATGCGCGGCAGCTCCGTGCGTGGGTCGCGCAAAACCTGCTGAGCCAGATCGCTGGCCTCGGACCACCGGCCCTGGTCGAGCGCGCGGCGTGCGCCATACGCCAACACGTAGTGTCGCCAAAGGACGAGGCCGCGTTCCCCACAATATTCAAGGCCGTCCGCGAACAAGCCCTCGAAGTCGGCGTAGAGCCGCGAGCGCGTCGCCGCCCAGGAATAGTTCACAAACGCGCGACCGACATCCTCCTCTAACCCGGCCCCCAGCGCGAGATCGAGGCTGCGTCGCAGCTTCTCCACGCCATCTGACACGCCCGCCAGCAGTTCCACAGTCCCAAGCGTGTTGAGCACATGGATCCGCGATTTGATGTCGTCAAGCGACTCCGCGAACGTGAGCGCGCGCCGTCCAATGGTGAGAGCGTTCTCTGCGTCGTCCACGTTCAGTCTCAGGTACGCGATATTGGCGTAGGCCAGGGCCAGTTCTGGACCGGGCGGTAACTGTTCGAGAAGAGTCACCGCTTGCGTTCCCACTGTATTCGCGTCATGGGCGTGGCCCGTACAGCGCAGGTGATGTGAGAGCGCGCGGAGGGCTTTTCCTTCTCGAAGTGGCTCTCCCGCCGCGCGCATGCGCTCGACGGCCTCCCAGCCCGAGGCAATTGCCACAGGAAACTGGTCCGCCAGAAAGCATTCTTCGGCATGGCGCGCTAATAGCTCCCCGTGGGCGACGGGCTGGAGTCGAGAGGCGATCCGCAACGCCTGAGCGTAGTGCGTGGCCGCCTGCCCGTGGGCCCCAAGGGACGCCGCATGCGCGCCGGCCGCTGGCGCGAACCGCAGTACGGAGTCGTTGTCGGCGGCGGCGTCCGCGTGATGGGCGAGTCGCGCCAGATCAGGCTCGCCAGTAGGCGGCGATTCAAGCGCGCGCAGCGCACGGAGATGCAGGGCTGTGCGACGCATGGGCGTGAGCGTGTCCTCGATGGCCATCCTGGCCAGCTCATGCCGAAATCTGACGGCGCCATCCGCGAACGCGAGGATTCCTGAGCCCAGACAGATGTCGAGTAGTTCGAGCGCGTCTCCCGCGAGCTGTTCGAGCAGCCAGAGCTCGACGTGCCGCGGCACGATGGCGACGGCCTCGAGCAACTCGACGGCGGCGGACGGCAACCGCGCGACACGAGCGAGTACGGCGTCGCGCACGGTCGGTGGTATCGCTATGTCGCCGGCCGCCAGAGCTTCCGTGACGAAGAATGGATTGCCCCCAGTTGTGCGGAAGAGCTCGGCGGCGTCGAATCCTCTCGGCTCAGCCAGCGTCGCCACGGCGTCCAGCGACAACGGAGCGAGCCGCAGGCGGTGAATCGTCCCACCAGGTGGCAGCTCACCAAGCAGTACGCGCAGCGGGTGGGTGCGGTCGAGGTCATCGCGGTAGGTGATTACGATCATGCACGCGACGGTCTCGATGCGTCGCGCGAGGAATCGAAGCACGTCGAGTGTCGCTTCGTCGGCCCAGTGGACATCCTCGATGAGCAGCAGTGTTGGTTGCCCGGCCGACAGCTCGCGCAGCAGCGCCGCCGCGACTTCATAGGGCCGCGCGTCACGCTGTGTCAGCGCCTGGAGATCGTCGCCCAGGTGGGGCGCGATGTCGAGCAGTGGCCCAAGCGGACGTGGGGTAAAGAGGGGATCACAGCCACCCATCAAGACCCGAACCGGCGTGGCGACATCGCCACAGAAGCGCCGCGCCAGGGCGGACTTACCGACGCCCGCCTCGCCGCCGACGAACACGATGCGTCCGCGCTCGCTCCGGAGAACGGAGGCCAGGTGGGCGCGCAACGCCGCGAGCTGGTCCGTGCGCTCCAGAAGGATAGGTCCGACACCGCCTTCAGCGTCCGGTTGTCTTGTTTGCATATGCCGCGCTCCTGCGGTCCGTTCGCGACGATACGCTTGGCCTGTCCAATGATACCCCGTTTCCATCGGTATCGTGAAGGCGGGTTCCCACCCACCTACCCAATGCCAAACGGTCCGCGTATCGCCGCTCCTCGGTAACATCCCACCGGAGCAGCCTACGCCAACGGATTACTCGCGCGGGTTACTCGCGCGGCATACTCCGGCGGGCGCGATACGCGCACCGGCGCGGTCACTGGCCGCGTGCGCCGTGGGGGCCGGCGATACACCACGAAGGGGCGTGGCGCGTAGGGGTCAGTGCGCGGCAAGATCAAGCGGCGCGTCACCTTCGGCAGACGCGCGGGACGGGGCCAGCGCGCGACTGGAACATCCGGCCGCGTCTCCGTGGGCTCAGTGGGCGGCTCCGCGCGGTCCGGCGGCAGGTAGCTCAAGAGAAGCTGACCGGCGAAGAACAGCAGCAGCGGCACGCCGATCCATAGCGTCCACACCGGGAGCGCAAATAGCACCGCGACCATATCGCCTCGCTCCTCCTCGCCAGCCAGCCAGTCGCATCACAGCGTCTCCGTTCGCTCCACTCAAAGTAGCCCCATGCGCCCACGCCGTCAAACCCACTGGTACACAAGGATGACGGCACGCCGGCGGTTGAAACCGCGCCTGGAGGGCGTCGCTGCGCTCCGCCACGAAGTCCGCCTTCGCGGACTGGGAGGCGAACCTGCCTGGCGCGATTGCCGCTCTCGAACCCGCGTAGGCGGGTTTCGTGGCCGCAGGCCCTCCAGGCGCGAATTTATTCGCCGGCCCCTCGTTGTGCGGCACCGACCGCCTCCACACGCCGCCGACCCTCGTTCCGCGACGCCGGCCGCCTCCACACGCCGCCGGGTTGGGACGACCGTTCGTTGCGGAGAGATCGCCATCCAGGCGCGAATGTACCCGCCACCCCATTGTAAAATAAGAACATATGTTCTATACTTGTACGCGAGGTTGGTCGCTTCTCGCGGCGCCACCATCCCGCCCGGCCGCGAATGCGACGCTAGCCCCCCCTCTCCTCGTCCGCGGGGATGGGAACCTGGCCCGACCGTCGCGACGCTGGCTCCCCCTCTCCTCGTGGGAGAGGGGGCTGGGGGGTGAGGTCAGGAGCCCGCGCTAGTTGGGTTCGTCATTGGGGTTGCCGCTTGTCACGGAGAGTTGCCGCCGAATTCACGGCGGTCGCACGCGACGTCACGCGACACTCCCGGAAAATTCGCCGACCAGACCGAAAGGAGGTCACCAAGAAAATCAAAAATGCGGCAACTCCGGCAACTCATTTGATGCGATAGAATGCAAACCAACGCAAGCGAAGCAAATCCCGCGTGCCGACGACACGCCAATGAGAGGAGCGGCGTACATGGCGCAGATTCGTGGCAGCGTCGCCATCGTGACGGGCGCCAGCCGTGGCGTCGGGCGGGCCATCGCGCTCGCCCTGGCCGAGCGGCACGCCAACCTCGTGCTGGTGGCGCGCAATCAGGACGCCCTGGAGCTCGTGGCGATTGCCGTGCGCGAGTCCGGCGGCGAGGCCGAGATCGTCGCCGGCGACATCCGCGACGAAGCGACCGCGGCGGCGGCCGTCGAGCGCGCGCTGGCGACCTACGGGCGCGTAGATACCCTGGTGAACAACGCCGGCGTCGAAGGCGGCGGCCCCGTCGAGTCGCTCTCGCTCGAAACCTGGCGCGCCTGCCTGGACACGAACCTCACCGCCGCATTCCTGTTCTCGCGCGCGGCAATCCCCGCGATGAAGCGGCAGGGCGCCGGCCACATCCTGATGATCTCATCCGGCGCGGGCAAGCAGGGCTACGGCAACATGGCCGCCTACAGCGCCTCCAAGTTCGGGCTGATGGGCTTCGCGCAGGCGCTGGCGCATGAGGTCGGCGACGATCACATCAAAGTATGCACGGTCGTTCCGGGCAGCGTCGTGACCGACTTCTCCGGCCACGCGCCTCGCCCCGGCGGCAAATACCTGCTGCCGCAAGACATCGCCCAGGCGATCCTCTTCCTGCTCGACCAGTCCGACCGCGCCTGGACCCAGGAGATGAGCGTCTGGCCCTTCCGCGAGTACGCCGGCAAGTGACCGCATGCCCTTCTCGAATATGCTGGCTCCCCTCTCCTCGCAAGGAGAGGGGTTGGGGGTGAGGACTGTCCGGCTCCCCCTCTCCTCGTGGGAGAGGGGGCAGGGGGTTAGGTCCACTTCCGGATCCCCCTCTCCTCGTGGGAGAGGGGGCAGGGGGTGAGGTTCTGACAAGGCTGAGGGGTGAGGTTCTTCGCCGCCCGGTACAAATGGGGTAGCCCGCATGGTTGTACACCGCCGCAACATGCCACATCCTGACACATTGGGACATATGGGCCGCTTTTATGTCAGCGGGTGGCGGGCAAGCGCCAATTTGCCCGATGCCCGCACGTCGCCATCCCGCTCCTCATCGGCGCGCGGACCACATTCCATCGCGCCGCCGGCTCCCGCGTCCGCGCCCACCGCTGGCAAGTGAGCGCTCTAGCCCGAACAGGGGGGTCGCCTAGCTCCTTTCTCCTATTTTTGCCCGTTTGGCGGGAATAGGTGGCGCTCGCCGCCCGCTTCGGCGCATACTGACGAACGGCGTATAGCCTTTCCTGCCCATTGACCACCGAGGGACTGGAATCTATCATCCCCTCGCCTGTGTTTTTCTTGTGGCGCGTCCGTTACCCGTGTCTCGCGGCGTTGCGAGCACACCGACCGGAGGAGCGGTCATACGGAGGGCGCCTTGCCCGCGATCCCGCGCCGAGCGACGGCGCATGGCGTCGCGCCCATGTGTGGCGCGCGGCGGCCAACTGTACCCTGGAGATTGGCATGGAGGTAGACGAGTATGGCGCAGCCCCGAGACTCAGTACGAAGTAACCCAGCCGCGACCGCCACGATCACCGCTCCCGTGAGTGGCGACTCTGGTGTCGCGGAGCTGCCGCCACCGATAGATCCAGTCGAGCGCGACAAAGCCTTGCCGCTGCAACCCTGGCTCGTCAAGGT